>NZ_JARKPW010000162.1:0-12289 GCF_029975095.1 Aminiphilus sp. | reverse complement strand
AGCGGAGGATGTCCTTCCGCTCCGCCTCCGCCGTGTTCGCCAGGTCGGGAAAGAGCGCGACGCCCCGGACGCCCTCGGCGCCGAGGGCCCAGAGGAGATCCTGGGACACCCGGGACGCGGCGGTCTCGAAAAGCACCCGCTCCACCTCGCCGACGAAGCGGCTCCGGTATCCCGAAGGGCTCGTCACATGCCGCAGCGGAACGCCCCGCTCCTCACAGAGGGCGTTCATGGCGCCCCCCGCGCCGTGGACGAGAAGCCACTGCTCCCCCTGGCGCGTTCGCTCCGCCAGTTCCCGCACCAGCCCCTTGCACTCATTGCCGCATGCGCCGCCGAGTTTGACCACGCCTCTCATGATGCATACCGCCCCTTTCCTTCGTTTTTTTCGTTGCGGCCGCTTCGCACGGCCTGTTGTTCCGCTAGGCCGGAAAGACCGGCATCATGTCCAGACCGAGGGTTTCGTCGAAGCCCGCCATGAGGTTCGCACACTGGAGCGCGCTTCCTGCGGCGCCCTTCATCAGATTGTCCAGGGCGCACCCCGCGAGAAGCCGCCTGCCGCCGGGGTGTCGTTCGAAGCCCACCAGCACCCGGTTGCTCCCGAGGACGTAGCGCGGATCGGGAAGGCGCAGATGGGCTGGTTTCGCGGCGGTGCACTGCACGAAGGGCTCGTTTCTGTAGGTGTTCCGGTAGAGGCTCCAGATCTCTCCCTCGCTCAGCGGAGCGGAAAGGCGCACTGAGGCGAGGAGTTGCACGCCCCGGACGAGTTCCACCGCCGTGAGGGAGAGGGAAAGGCACTCCTCGGGAAGCGCCAGTTCCTGGGCGACCTCCGCCAGATGCCGATGGAAGAAGGGTGTGACCACCCGCAGGCTGCGGCTCCGGATGGGATGATGGCTTCCCGGAGAGGGCTCGGCTCCGCCCTCGGAGGAGCCCACCCGAAGATCGAGATGGACTTCCTCCACCACCCCTGCCCGGGCCAGGGGAAGCAGGCCGAGAATGGCGCAGGTGGCGTTGCATCCCACTCCGGAGACGCACCTGGCCTGCCGCAGCTTTTCCCGGTGCAATTCGGGAAGGCCGTAGATGCGTTCCGCGAGCAGCTCCGGCGCCTCGTGGGCATGGCCGTACCACCGGGCGTAGCGCTCGGGGTCGGCGAGGCGGAGGTCTGCCGAAAGATCCACCACGGGAATCCTGCGGGACAGGCAGTTTTGCACCACCGGAAGGGACGCGCCGTGGGGAAGGGCCAGAAACACCAGATCCGGCGCATCGCCCTCGGTTTCTTCCGGACCGGAGAAACGGAGATCGTCGTAGGCGCCCCGGAGATGGGAATGGACGCTCGTCACGGGATGTCCCGCACGGCTCCGGGAGATCACCCGGCTCACCCGAAATCCGGGATGGCGCGCAAGAAGGCGCAGCAGCTCGCCTCCGGTCATGCCCGCACCGCCCCAGACGGCCACGGTCAGTACGTTCCGCATGGTTCGACCTCCTCTTCGGGGGTAGGGAAAAAGAAAAGACCCGCGCTCCTTCGAGTCGCGGGTCGTCGGGAAACTCCTTCCGGTATGGGAGAGAGCCGAAGCTCCGGTTCCTCCTCCGTCGGTGCCCACGACCCGTCTGCGGCGCTTCGCTTGGAAGCCCGCTTACAACGCTTGTTCTGTCTCGTTTTTGTCAGTGTCCGAGAAATGTTCTCCATCACGGAAGATCCTTTTCCGGGCTGCTAGGCCGCCGCAGCCGCAAGGCTCCAGGCGTGGCGCACCACTGCGCCGGGAATGTCCACGCCGGTGGGTTCGATGGAATTGCGGAATTCCGCGCTGTCGTTCACCTCGTTCACGAGCCATCCCCGGACGGAGGCGAAGAGATCCACCGCGAGAAAATCACCTCCGAGAGCTTTCTGGACCTGTCGCAGCAGGGCTTCGAGCGTTGCGTCGAGAGGATGGTTTTCCGCCCGTCCTCCCCGGGCGGTGTTGGTGATCCAGTGGTCGCTCCGTCGCCGGATGGCGCAAAGCGGCTCTCCGCCCACCACGAAGGCCCGCAGGTCGTATCCCTCCGCTTTGTCCACGTATTCCTGAAGGTAGAACAGCCCGTGCCGTCCCCCGAGATGTTCCTTGTGCTCCACCAGAGCCTCCGCGGCGTCCCGGTCGTTCACCTTCGCCAGAAGGCGTCCCCAGCTTCCCGAGACGGGTTTCATCACCAGGGGATAGCCCAGTTCGTCCGCGGCGGCGAGGGCGCCTTGCGCGGAAAAGGCCACGCGGTACGCGGGCTGTGGCACTCCGGCCCGCTCCAGGGCGAGGGTCGTGGCGAGCTTATCTCCGCAGAGCCGCATCACCGCCGAGGGGTTCATCACCCGTGCGCCCCGGGTCTCCAGAAAGGCCGCGAGAGATTCGTTGTGCCCGTGGGCGATGCACCGGGCCAGCACGACATCACCAGAAAGAATCCGCGAGGGATCTCCCCAGGCGTCGTCCGTCACGTCCTCCAAAAGAACGGGAATGTCCAGGCGCCGGGCCGCCTCGGCGAGGAGCTTCTCCTCCGCACGGAGGCGGGAATGAAAGATCCGCAAGGATCGCGCCTGCCCCATCCTACTCACCCCAGTCTTCCTGAACCTGGGGGGCTTCCTCCACCGCCACCGGGTCCAGGGACACCACCTCAAGCTCGGTGCCGCAGTCCCCGCAGAGGAGGATTTCCCCCACCAGCACATTTTCGGGAAGCGCCACGTTTCCCTCGCAGACCACACAGACCGCCCGTCGTTCCGATTCCGCCATCGTGCTCTCTCCTTTCTTTTTGTCGCCGCTCTCCACCGCGCATCCTCCGGTTCGGTTCTTCGTCCGTCGCCCGGAAAAGCGGTTTTCACCGGTTCCGTGCATACAAAAAGGCCCGTCCCCTCTCAGGGACGGGCCTTGAACCCGCGGTACCACCCTGCTTGAGCGCACACCTGTGCACTCCCGCTCACGGCCTGTCACGGCGGCCGAACTCCGGGACGCGTACTCCGGGAAAACCCCTTTCCGCTCCGGCTCCGCGAGCTTTCGGCATTCTCGAAACATTCCCGAAGGCGCCTTGCAGCCGGTGAGCGCCTCTCTCTGGCGGGATTTTTCCGTGCCTCTCGCTTCATCGCCATTGCCTTTCCGCGCTGTTCCGATCCCATCCCCACGAAAAAAGCGCTTTCGTGATCGCGAGTTTCCTCCGGAGGGACCCTGCGGAAATTCTGTTTGCGAAGAATCTTACACGACGATCCAAAAATGTCAAGAGGAACGAAGTCGTTTGCGACGAGGCAGGGAGAATGTCGTCCCTAAGGACCCTCTGAAAAATGCCACGCCGATCTCGGAAAAACGTGATGCGATCGAGAGAGGAGCAATTCCTGCCTGATCAGAACGTTCTTAAAACGGGACAGGGAAAATGTCGTCTGTTCTTCTCTGCGGACAATGAGGAGCGAGTGTTTCCTGAGCCTGACGGAAGCGACCAAAGCGGCGGTGAGCTATGTGCCGTCACAGTTGTGTGCGTCAAGTTGTGCAAAAAGGTTTTCATGGTGTTCGGCGGCGAGTCGGGGATGTTCCGGCACGAAAGAACCCGAGAAAGGGCTCAGTCGCTTTTCCCCAGGCTGCGGGAGAGCGTCTCCGCAGCGGTTTTCAACCCTTCCGCAAGTTCGGGAAAACGCTCTTCGGAAAAGCGGAAGGTGGGGCCTGAGACGGCCAGACAGGCCACCATGGCACCGCTTCCGTCGAAGATGGGCGCCGCTGCGGAGAAGACTCCCTCCTCCCGTTCGGCGACGCTGACGGCATAGCCCTTTGTACGCACGTCCTCCAGACGCGACCGGATTGCGGCGGGGTCGGTGATGGTGTTCGCCGTGAGGGGTGTGGCCTCGGCGATGACCTGTTCCACTTCGTCCGGGTCGGAGAACGCCAAAAAACACCGTCCGGACGCCCCTGCCCACAGGGGAAATCTCGAGCCGAGCTGGGCGGAGCGTTTCAGCGTGTGGAGGCTTTCCACCTGTTCGTAGCAGACGCGGTATTTCCCCTGCTTGATGTAGAGGTTCACCGTTTCTCCGAAGAGATTCCGGAGAGCCACCATGACGGGAAGCGCATATTTGCGCAGGTTCAGGGACTCCTTTGCGAGTGCCCCGAGATAGATCAGGCGTGTTCCGAGACGGAAGGTCTTCGTCTCCGGATCGCGGTCGAGGAAGTGCTCCTCCACCAGAGATCCCAGAATCCGGGACGTTGTGGAAAGAGGAAGGTCCAGCTTTCTGGAGAGCTCCGTCATGCTCCATTCCGGAGCTTTTCTGGAGAAGCACAGCAATACCGAGAGGGCTTTCTTGATCGAGGTGCTTCCGGCCTCGATCTCCCGTTCTTCGTGAGGCATGGTTCGTTCCTCCTCGTCAAGGAATCTTACGCCTCCCCGGAGTGCGGGAGCCGTGTTTCTCCAGGGCTGTCGAAAGCACTGGATACCGCGAGTGTTCAAAAAATCTTGACAAGAACCTTCGAGAAGCTATACTTGCGCCAGGCTTCCATATTTTAGCATATAGCTTCCACATTGTGGAATTTTATTGGATTGGAGAGGGCATTTCGCTCGAGAGAACTTTTTTCGGAAAACGATGCAGAAGGGAGGGGAAAAGGAAAGGTTACGCGGAGAAGTCGGGGTATGGGTGGCCGGCGCTGCGGTTCGGTGTGACGATGGAAGAGGGACGGCTCTACCGCTCGCGGGCACCGCAAATGTGGAAACTTCGGGGTCGTTTGATGTTTTTCGAGAGGGTATGGGAGGTGTTCTTCGTGAAGAAATGTGCGATTCTTCTCAGTCTGATGATGCTCCTCGTTCTCTCCGCCTGTGCAGGTGCGGAGGAATTCGTCCGGATCGGCACGAGCAGTGTGGGAGGCGGCTTCTATCAGATAGGCAACGTCATCGCCCAGCTCGGCGCGAAAGTCATGCCCGAGGTGAATTTCACCGCTGTCACGGGAGGCTCCATCAAAAACTGCATCAACCTGGACAAGAAAGAGGTCGAACTCGGCATCGTCCAATCGGGGACACTGCTCGAGGCCGCTCAGGGCATCGGCTCCTTCGAGGGAAAGCCGATCTCGTCGCTTCGGTACATTACGGCCATCTATCCCATGCCCTGCCATATTTTGGTGAACCTCGACGCGGGAATCGCCTCCGTAGCGGACATGAGGGGCAAACGCATCGACTTCGGTCCCGTCGGAGGCGGTATCGAGGTGAACACGGTCCAGATTCTCGACATTTTCGGCATCACGCCCAAGGACGTGAAGGTGGAGCGTTTCGGCAGATCCGAAGTTGCGGAGGCCATGAAGACGGGCACGTCGGACGCGCACATCTGGGCTACGAACGCGCCGAATGCGGAGGTGACGGACATGATCACCTCCGGCAAGGTGGGACTCATCGGCATCGAACCGGAGAAGATCAACGAGATCGTGCGGAAATATCCGTCCTTCGCCGCGGACATGATCCCCGCGAAGAGCTATGCGGGGCAGGACGGGGACCTCTTCACCGTTGCCGCCGTGGGTGCTCTCGTGGCAGGCGCGGACATGAGCGATGAACTGGCCTACAAGATCACGAAAATGCTCTATGAAAACGAGGCGTTCCTGAAGGAGCGGCACAAGTATTTCGCGAACTTCTCTCTTCAGAAGGCCCTCGACGGGCGATGCATTCCTATCCATCCCGGCGCGGAGAAGTTCTACCGCGAGAAGGGGCTTCTGAAGTAGCGACGACGGCTCGGGAGAGATATATGTCGTTGCCGGCACGGGGCGGGGCGGAACTCCTTTGCCGTCTCTCCGGTTTCACCCGCTCCGTCCGTCTCTGTAGGATGTCATGGAGGAATGAACGATGATCGGAACGCCAAGCGACGGTTCCGCGCAAACGCTCTCTTCGGAAAAAAAACCGGGGCGGAGGAAGCGCTCCTTCGCCGGGCCCGTAAAGTACGTGGTCACTGCGCTCACGGTGCTTCTCGCCGTCTTCCACCTCTACACGGCGTTCTTCGGGCTCTTTCCTTCGATGCAGCAACGGAGCTTCCACATCGCCTTCGTGCTGGCGCTGATTTTTCTCCTGTACCCGGCGACCTCTCGTTCTCCCATGGAGCGGCCTTCGCCGCTCGACTGGATCTGTGCCGGTCTCGGGGCGTTCTGTTCTCTCTACGTGTTCTTCAACTACGACGCCATCGCCTCCAGGGCGGGCATGTATCTTGACTACGAGATCTATCTGGGGATCGTGTTCACGGCGCTCGTCTTCGAGGCGGCCCGAAGGACCCTGGGTAACGTCATGCCCGTCTTCTGCAGTCTGTTCCTTCTCTTCGCCTATTTCGGAAGGTCTCTACCGGGGCCGCTCCGGCACTTCGGGCTCTCCATCCCCCGCATCGTGGAGGAACTCTATCTCACCACGGACGGACTCTTCGGCCTCGTGGCGGGTGTGTCGGCCACGTACATCTTCCTCTTCATCCTCTTCGGGGCCTTTCTGGACTCCACGAAGACGTCCACGTTCTTCAACGACTTCTCCATGGCTCTCACGGGGCACATGAAGGGTGGCCCCGCACGCATCGCCGTACTGGCCAGCGCGCTCATGGGGACCATCAGCGGCAGCACCTCCGCGAACGTGGCCACCACGGGGGCCTTCACCATTCCTCTGATGAAACGGGTGGGTTTCCAACCTCACTACGCAGGAGCGGTGGAAGCCGCGGCCTCGACGGGAGGGCAGATCATGCCTCCCGTCATGGGAGCGGCGGCGTTCATCATCGCCGATACCCTGGGGGTTCCCTACATGAAGGTTCTCCTGGCGGCCATCGTGCCGGCACTGCTCTACTTCTGGGGCATCTGGTGCGCGCTGGGCATCGAGGCGGACAAGATGGGAATCAAGGGCCTGGACCGCTCCCAGCTCCCACGGCTGCGGGACGTGCTTTTTCGGGACGGCTACAAGGCGATTCCCCTGGCGGTGATCATCTACTTTCTGCTCCGTGGCTACAATCCTCTTTACGCCGCCTGCTGGGGCATCGGTGCCGCCGTGGTCTTCAGCTATGTGCGAAAGGAGAGCCGTCTCGATCTGAAGGGGCTGGTGGCGACGCTCGAAGCGGGATCGAAAACGGCCCTTTCCGTGGCCATCGCCTGTACCATCGTGGGTGTGGTCATCGGCATGATGGGTGCCACGGGGGTGGCCCTCAAGATCGGCGACGTGGTGCTCGCCGTGACCCAGGGACGGTTCTTCCCCACCCTGGTGGTCACCATGATTCTCGGGGTGATCTTCGGCATGGGCATGCCCACCACGGCGAGCTACGTCATGACCAGCGCAGTGGCCGCTCCGGCTCTCGTTCTTCTGGGATCGAAGCCTCTGGATGTGCACATGTTCGTGTTCTACTTCGCCGCTCTCTCTTCCATTACGCCCCCGGTCTGTGTCGGAGCCTACACCGCGGCGGGCATCGCCGGATCGGATCCCAACAAAACGGCGTTCACGTCGGTGAAGCTGGCACTCACCGGATTTCTGATTCCCTTCATCTTCATGTACTCTCCGGAGATTTTGCTCACCAATGTCACCTCTCCGTGGCTCACCGGACTCGCGGTGCTGAGCGCCTTCGCGGGGGTGTACGTTCTTGCCGTCGCCACCGAGGGATACCTCTTCTTCCCTCTGCTTTTCGTGGAGCGCCTGTGCTGTTTTGCCGCGGCGCTGTTCCTTCTCATGCCCGGATCCACCACCGACGTGGTCGGTCTGGCGCTTTTCGGAGGAGTTTTCATGTTCCAGAAATGGCGTGCGCGAAAAGGGGGCGACAGCGGACAAACCTGACCCGGGCCATTTCGCGGGTCTTTTTTCGCAAGGTTTTTCGAGGGCCGTGCCACATTCGGGACGTGCTCCATTCTCTCTGACGGAGGAGATTTCTCATGAAGACATCGACGAAACTCAAGGCGCTCATTCAGCAGCGGAAGGCCCTGGTCGTTCCCGGAGCCCACGACGTGATCTCCGCAAAGCTTATCGAAAGAGCGGGTTTCGAGGCGCTCCAGGTCAGCGGCTTCGGCCTGGCCGCCACGTATCTCGGCCTGCCCGACATGGCGTTCATCACGTTCAGCGAGGTTCAGGCGTTCACGTTCAACATCATCAAGGCCGTGAAGATTCCCGTCATGGCCGACGCCGACACCGGATACGGCAACAGCATCAACGCCATGTTCGTCACCGAGGGCTTCATTCGCATCGGCGCGGCGGGCATGAACATCGAGGACCAGTATTTTCCCAAGCGGTGCGGTCATATGGAAGGAAAGCAGATCATCCCCACGGAGGAGATGGTCCTCAAAATTAAGGCCTGCGCGAAAGTGCGGAACGAACTCGATCCGGATTTCGTCATCAACGCCCGCACCGATGCCATCGCCGTCTCCGGCATCGATGAAGCGATCCGCCGGGGAAATGCCTATGCGGATGCCGGAGCGGACATGATCTTCGTCGAGGCTCCCAGAACCCGGGAGGACATCGTCAAGGCCGTGAAGGAGATCAAGGCTCCCGTGAGCATCAATCTCTTCGACAACGTGGAGGGAGGCAAGACGCCCCTGATTCCCGTGGAGGAACTGCGCGAAATGGGAGTTGCCCGGGTGAGCATTCCCGTTGGCACGACCTTCGCCGCCTTCCGCGGCGTGGAGCGCTACCTTGAGGCCATCAAGGGCGGAGCGCTCGCGCCGGGACGAACCGATCTCGTCTCCTCCTTCGCGGAGTTCAAGGAGGTTGCGGGATACAACACCTTCCGGGCCCTCGAAAAGGAGTTCCTTCCCAAGTTCGTGGACTGAGCGCAGACCGTCGCCCGGAGCGAGGGTGACACGCATTCCCACCGGTGACGCAGACGGCAGGCGGAGAGGAAACCCCTCTCCGCCTGCCGTCTCGCTGTTCCCTCGCTTTCCAGAGCTTCGAAATTCCAGGATTCCCCTTGCCGTCACAGGATCCATTTGCGGCGAATGTTCCGAAGGCTCGCCGCGAAGAGCCCGATGCAGAAGGCGCCGAGGATGGTGAAGTCCAGCGAATAGGACATGGCGTTGGTGCCCGAGACGGCGCCATGGAGAAGATCCGCACCGTAGGTGAGGGGAAGTGCGTAGGACAGGGGGCGGAGAAAAAGGGGTAACCGCTCCAGGGGAACGAAGAGACCGCAGAGGAAGAGCATGGGAAAACGGAAAAAGTTGGAAAAAGTCTGGGCCTCGAAGACCTCTCGCACGGCGACGGCGATGAAGAGCCCGAAGAAGGTGGAGACCACGGCGAGAAGAAGTACTGTGGGAGCGAAGATGCCCCACGCGACGGGGGGAAGCGTGATGAAAAAGCCCGCGAGAAGCACGGGAACGAAGGCACCCGCCACGCCGAAGAGGACCGCTCCTGCCGTCTTGGCGAGCATGAGCAGCTCAAGGGAGATGGGCGCCAGAAGGAGCCGGTCGAAGGCGCGTTCTTTCTTTTCGAAGGTCACCGTCACGGCCAGCATGGAGGTGCTGCCGAAGAGAACGGACACGGCCACGACGCCGGGCAGGACGGAGGCGAGATCCTCCATGCCCCTGCCGGAACGCAGGAAGAACATGCCCGTCCAAGCGAGAGGAAAGAGAATTCCCCAGCTGATGTTGGGCGGTTTCAGGTAATAGGCCCGCATGTCCTTGACGAGGATGTTCCAGAAGGCGATCCACTGTTTCATGACGCTCCCCCCTTCGCTCCCGATTTCTCCTTTTCCCGGTGCAGTGCATCCGCCTCGATGCCCGTGATCTCCACGAAGACATCCTCAAGGGAGGGGCGGAGCCGTACCGCTTCGAGCACCTGGGCGCCGTGTTCTTCCAGAAGGCGCACGAGGGGACCGATGGCAACGGGCTGGTCCGCCTCGACGAGAAGCATGTCCTCGGTGGGACAGGAGAAGGTCAGATCAGGAAAGGCCGGTGGAAGGATGTCGACGATCTTTCCGGAAAGACCGCCGCAGCAAACCCGCAGGCGATGCCGCTTTTGGAGAGGCGTGAGGAGGTGCTCCACCGAGTCGATGCGGATGATGCGCCCTTTTACCAGAAAGGCGATGCGGTCGCAGAGGCGCTCCGCCTCCTCGATGTAGTGGGTTGTGAGAAAAAGGGTCGTTCCGTCGCGATGGAGATCCGCCAGAATGCGACGGATCTGCCGGGCGCTGGCCACGTCGATTCCCGTGGTGGGTTCGTCAAGAAAGAGGATTTCCGGTTTGTGGAGAAGCCCCGCAGCGATGGTGAGTTTGCGTTTCATTCCCTTGGAATAGCCTCCGAAGAGGCGATGCCCCGCCTCGGCGAGGCCGAAGATCTCCAGGAGTTCTCCGGCACGGTGTCGGCGCTCCGTCTTGCCCATGCCGTAGAGCGCACCGCAGAAGGTGAGGTTGTCGAATCCGGACAGTTCCGGATAGAGATTGCTCTCGTCGGAGACGACGCCGAGAAGGTGCTGGGCGGCCTTGGGGTTTCGTGTACAGTCGAGTCCGCCCACTCGGATCGTTCCGGTGTCAGGGCGTGCAAGCCCCGTGAGAAGGTTGATGGTAGTCGTCTTTCCCGCTCCGTTGGGGCCGAGGAAGCCGAAAAATTCACCCCGGCGGACCGAGAAGGATACGTCCGCCAGAGCCTGCACGTCTCCGAATCGCTTGCGCAGCCCTGAGGCGACCAGAACGTCCGTCATCACGAAAGGGGCTTTTCGTCCTCGTCGCAGGTACAGGGATGGGGCTTTTCGTCGCCGTGACACTCCCGTATCCGTTCGGGCGAACATTCTCCGGGCTTGCCCTTCAGATGCTCAGGCTTTCTGCAGCAGCATTCCTTCTCACACATGGTCATTCTCCTTTCCCGAGGGGGTTACCCTCATCACGTCGCTCTTTAGCTTTTGTGATGGCGATGTCGGCATGTCCGTTTTCCGGAGGGGCCGCACCGAAAAGTTCGAGTGCCGTGTCCCGCCAGGCCGCTAGCGTCTCCTCGTTGATGGCGTAATGGACGAAATAGCCGCGCTTGTCCGCCCGGACGAGCGCAGCGCCTCGCAGAACCCGCAGATGTTGCGACACCGCCGCGGGGGTGATGGACAAAGCTCGGGCGAGGGCGTTGACGCAGAGCGGACGCTGTCTGAGGAGGGCGATCATCCGCACCCTTGTCTCCACGGAAAGCACTTTGAAAAGAGCGGCCAGTTCCTCCGGAGTCGTCATGGTGCCTCCTTTTTGTTTAAGTATCAACGCAGATACTTTAAATCTTCTCTCTTCATCTGTCAAGGAGGGTGATGAGGTTCGCATGTCACAGACACCCATAAGATGCACCTAAGGGGACATCCAGATTCCCGCACATGAGACCACAGGCACGGCGAAATAGTGTAGACGTTTATGGCATCCTGGGTTCAGGAAAAACCTGGATGGGGGTGCCAGCCGTGGCGAAGCTGAAGAAGTGTCAGATCATGTGCGCGGAAGAGTTCGTCAAACACCAGAGCGTCAGGAAGACCGCGTCCGTTTTCAACGTGGACGAAAGCACCTTGAGATACCATCTGGAGAGAAAAAGGGAAAACGCTTTGGACGGCAGGGCGTTGCAACCGGAGGCGTGCGCAGAGCACGAGTCGGTCATCCTGGACTGGATCGGCTGCTCCATCACTGTCATGTGGTTCACGTGGATGGGAGCAGTTACCGGCTCTGGGAGATGGAACGCCGTACCCGCCCTGTAGCGAAGGAGGGATGACGAAACCGGGGAATCCGGACAGGTTCAGGATGTAGTGCTGCTCAGTCACGATGGGATGCGAACATCTGCGGGAAAGTGGGTGTCCCCTTAGTGCGGGAATCTGGGTGTTCCTTGACATCTCGCATTCGCACCCTTCTCAATGAAGGACGTACAGAAGCCGTTTTTTTTGCGAACGAATCGAGAGAGTCAAGCAAAAAGGTCCCGAGGCCGGAAGGAAAAGCCCGGGCTCGGGATCTGCGCTCATCTCCACGTGGACACGTAAAATTTCTTGATCGCTTCGGAAGATCAAGGATAGGTCGATAACGCACACGATCTTTCGCACGAGTGCGAGGAGGGGATAAGTACCGTTCCCTTTTTTTGCATGTCATGCCACCCGAGAGAAGAAGGAGGAGATGCGTTTCATCGTTGCTGGACGAACACACAGCGGCGGTCAGGTTCGGATCGAATTCCGGCGTTTATCGCTTCAAGAGCCGCGACACGGCGTCCCGGATCTCCTGCACTTCCTTTCCCGATTCTTCCGCCAGCTCCTTGAGCGAACGGTCGAGGGAGGATTCTTGCGGCCAGTGTGCCTCGGCAAGGATGGCTGCGGGGTCGAGTCCGAAGGTGGACCCTACGTCGAGAAGGGTCATGGAGCCCCGGATGCTGTCAGGGCTTGACGGAGG
>NZ_JARKPW010000155.1:0-20387 GCF_029975095.1 Aminiphilus sp. | reverse complement strand
CATTCGGCATGGAAAATCTCTACAAGTGTGCGAAGGACGTCCTCGGCTGCTGAGAACGTTTCTATTGAGGAGGTCTTCCGTTCTCTCCGCATCCGTTTTCTGAAACGAGGGGTTTCTTGAGGAAACCGCGGCCGGGGAGTTTCGGGGAAGAGCATTCATGGAAACAGCGGGAAGGGGTGTGGTGATCACACCCCTTCCCGCTGTTTGGGATTTTCTCCTTGGCTTGTTCCCACGGTTTTATTTCTGCCATCTCTGAGAGCGACCGGTCACACAATCCAGCGATCGAGACCATCCGCTTCCACGGCGGAATGTGACTGTATGCTTCAATCAGGGTTTGGATCGTCAATGCAGACGCAATGGAGGTGGAGTCAGCTTCCGATGGGGCTCCGCCGGAGTGCGCCACGCAAGGTACTTTCGCGGCCTGTTGTTGAAGAGCGACACGTACTGCCCCACTCCTCCCGGCTCACGCTCAGGAAATCCTTTCCTTTGCGCAGGAACTCCCTGAGGAGGCCGCTGGTGTTCTGGTTTCCGCACTGTTTCCGGCAGGGAAACGTTACCTCCGCCTCGGGACTGCACTCAACGAAAGGGTCGAAAGGGGCCTGGAAGGCTTTTCGTCTATGCGTCCGGAGAGTGCCCTTCCAGAAACGGTTCCCATGCTCCGTGCTCGAACCGCTCCAGGCGCCGTGTGGCGATATCGAAGAAGAGGAGGAGAATGCGGAGCCCTCTCGTGACCTGTCCCTGCCGGACGAGGACAAGCTCCCGGAGCCGTTCGAACTGACGGATGCCGTTTCGCTTGATCGCCGCCTCCAGAGTGTCTCCGTCATAAGGGTCTTCCGCGAGCCATTCCTGCAGTTCCGTCTCAAGGTGATCCGGATGTTTTGACCCTTTTACTGCGCCGCAATCCCCGTGACAGAGGACGACCACGTTCTCCACGTTCAGGTGGGAGACGGCGTAGGTGAGTGCTGCGGCGAAGGCGGGATTTTTCGGGGTGACGAGATTGCCCACATTGCGGAGTATGAAAAGTTCTCCCGGTGCGGCGCCGAAGATGTGCTCCGGCACGATCCTGCTGTCCGAACAGGAGATGACGAAGCTGTGCGGATGCTGTCCCTGGGCGATCTTTTCGTAGAAAGCCGTCTCGTTTTTTGCGAGAAACGTGGTGTAGCCCTGCTGCAATCTTCTCATCGGGGGTTCCTCCTTGTTGTGAAAAGAATGAATGAGGGCGGCCTGAAGAACGAAGATCGTGGTTCTCGGTATCGCATCTCCGGAAAAAGGACCGGAATGTCGGGTGTTCTCCTCCCTCTCTTTCAGTATAACCCGCTCGTGCTCGGTGTACCAAACGGAGCGGGACGTCTATAATGGTCGCGATTGTCGCAATCCCCCTCGCGGGGGATGAAGGGCGTTTTGGAACGATTGTGGCGGAGGAGCGATGAAACGATGATACTGCACGATGTGAACCTGCGAGATTTCCCCATGCCGGAGCCGGACGAGGCGACGGTATCCCGGATCGAGGCGGCGGCAAAACGGTGCCGTTCCTGGATCGTCACCATGACTGCTCTTGCCGACAGCGGACATCCCGCGGGCTCGCTCTCCAGCCTGGAGATGTATCTTCTCGTGTACGGTGTCGCGAATGTGACGCCCGAAAACTGGGGAGAAATCGACAGGGATTTCGTGGTGGTGAGTCACGGTCATACCTCTCCGGGGGCTTATGCGGCCCTTGCTGCCTGGGGATTTGTGGAGCCCGGGGATGTTCTGGCCCATTTTCGGTCCTGCGGCAGCCCTTTCCAGGGACATGTGGAGCGGGATGTCCCCGGCATCGACTGGGGGAGCGGAAATCTCGGCCAGGGGCTCTCCGCGGGCGTCGGATACGCTTTGGCGCAGAGGATCCGGGGAAAGGACGGCCGTGTCTTCGTCCTCATGGGTGACGGAGAGCAGGTGAAGGGGCAGATCGCGGAGGCGCGACGCATGGCCTCCAAGGAGAAACTGAAAAATCTCACGGCCCTGATCGATTGCAACGACATCCAGATTTCCGGAAGAACGGGGGAGATCATGCCCGCGTCGCTCCGGTCTCTCTGGGAGGCCGATGGATGGCGTGTTCTCGAGTGCGACGGTCACGATGTGCGGCAGCTCTACACGTCGCTCCGGGACGCGGCGACGGGCGATCTGCCCACGGTGCTGTTCTGTCGGACAAAAATGGGGCATGGCGTGAGCTTCATGGAGGATCGCCCCGACTATCACGGCAAGGCTGCGACGGGGGAACTCTATGTCCGGGCCATGGAAGAACTGGGAGCGGATCCGGAACTCCTCGCGGAGGCCCGTCGGCGCAGGGCCACTCCGCCACCGCACGGGCAACGCCCCTCGCTTCCTCCGGCGGTGCTCGATTTGGGAGAGCCCTTTTGCTACGGAGCGTCGGACAGGACGGACAACCGTTCCGCTTTCGGAAAGGCCCTCGCCGACGTGGGCGAGCGCAACTACAAACGGGAGGGGCGGACGCCCCTTGTGGTCTTCGACTGTGATCTCGCAGGCTCGGTGAAGGTGGACGGTTTCGCCAAAAAGTGTCCCGACTGGTTCATCCAGGCGGGCATCCAGGAGCATTCCACCGCCGCCACTGCGGGCGCCGCGAGCCTCGGCGGCGTGGTTCCCCTTTGGGCGGACTTCGGTGTTTTCGGCATCTGCGAGGTCTACAACCAACAACGCCTCAACGACATCAACGGTACGAACCTCAAATTAGCTCTCACCCACGTGGGGCTCGATGTCGGCGAGGACGGCATGACGCACCAGTGCATCGACTACGTGGGACTTTTCCGGAACACCTTCGGCTGGAAACTCGTCGTGCCTGCGGATCCCAACCAGACCGACAAGGCCACCCGGTACGCTCTTTCCGAGCGGGGCAACGTCTGTCTCGCCATGGGGCGCAGCAAGCTCCCGGTCTTGCTCCGGGAGGACGGAACTCCCTTCTACGGTGACGGATACGTTTTCCGTTACGGCAAAGCGGATCTTCTGCGGGACGGAACGGACGGGGCGATCCTCTGCATGGGGCATATGGCCTGGAGAGCCCTTGAGGCGCGGGAACTTCTCGCCGCCGAAGGTCTTTCCGTGAAGGTCCTCGTCGTTTCCTGTCCTCTCGCGCTCGAGGTGGAGGCACTTCGTGACGCGGCCTCCACGGGACTGGTGGTGACCTGCGAGGACCATCATGTGGCGAGCGGCCTCGGCGCTTCAGTGGGGCTCGGATTGCTCCACGCCGGCCTCGCGCCGCGTTTCGCCTCCTTCGGAGTGCATCGTTACGGCGATTCCGGCCCGTCGGGGGAGGTTTTTGCGGCCATGGGACTTGCACCGGAACAGCTTGCCGAAGGAGTGCGCCGCCTGGCGGGTGCCCGTTCATGACCTTGCGGGATGCGTCCCGCCTCAAGGAAGGCGACCTTGTGCTCCTTCTCTCTCCGGCGAAGGGCGAGACCTATCTTGTGCGGCTTCAGTCCGGAGCGGTCCAGGGAAGCCATCTCGGCAAGATTCCCCACGACACGATCCTTGATACCGGCTACGGCGAGACCGTGCATACCCACCTGGGACGCCCCTTCCTCGTGCTCAAGCCGAGTCTCGGGGAATACACCCGGCGTCTCAAGCGGAACACCCAGATCATTTATCCCAAGGAAGCGGGATACTTGTTGCTGCACCTGGACGTGTTTCCTGGAGCAACGGTGGTGGAGTGCGGCAGCGGCTCCGGGGGCTTCACCACCATTCTCGCCACCTTTGTGGGACCTTCGGGGCGGGTGGTGAGCTACGAGCGGCGGGAGTCCTTCTCGGAACTCGCTCATTCCAACTGCGAACGATTCGGTGTCGCCGACCGGGTGGTTTTCAAGGTGCGTGATCTCGACGGCGGAGAAGGATTCGACGAAGAGGGAGCCGACGCGGTTTTTCTGGATCTCCAGAATCCCTGGGCTTATATTCCCGAGGCGAAGCGCGCTCTCGCTCCGGGGCGTCGCCTCGGAATCCTGGTGCCCACTTTCAATCAGATCCAGCAGACGCTGGAGGCGCTCGAAGCGAATGCCTTCGTGCAGATCGAAGTGGTGGAGATCCTTCTCCGGGGGTACAAAACGAACCCCCGGCGCATCCGCCCGGAGGATCTCATGGTGGGGCACACGGGATTCCTGATCTTCGCCTCTTCGGTGACCTGTGCCCACCCGGAGGTGCTTGTCGATGCCGCGTCGGATGAAGCGTGCGGCACGCCTTCCGACGTCGCTCCCCCGGCGGAGGATGTCGGAGAAGAGGACTGCGAGGTGCTCCCGGCGTCCCGGGAGTGATCGGGGTTTCCCATGGAGTGGAAACGTTCTCTGCAGGATCCCTGCCAGAGAGCCTGGGTGCTCTACGATGTCGGCAATTCCGCTTTTGCCACCACGATCATGGCGGTGCTCTTTCCGCTGTTCTACGCCCGCATTCTCGCGGTGTCCCTCGGGGAGGCCCGGGGGGCGGCCTTGTGGGGATATGTGGCGGGAGGTGCGCTGCTCCTCTCCGCCGTCATCGCTCCTCTCGCGGGGTCTTTCGGAGACCTCCGGGGGAAGCGTAAGCTCGGGCTTGCTGTTTTCACCGCCACGGGTGTCGCTGCGACGGGAGGAATGGCTTTCCTCTCCCAAGGGGCCTGGGCAACAGGACTGGCGCTTCTGGCGGTGGGAATGGCATCCTTCTCTCTGGCGTCCATCTTTTACGATGCGTTTCTCGTGCATCTCGCGTCCCCGGAGGATCGCTCGGGACTTTCCTCGGCTGGATACGCCTTCGGATATCTCGGTGGCGGCATTCTGCTGGTCGCAAATGTCGCCATGGTGTTTCTCCTGCCCGGACTGTGGGGATTCCGCCTCGCGTTCGCGAGTGTCGCCCTCTGGTGGGCTCTTCTCACGCTTCCGCTTCTGAGGCGGGTGTCCGAGCCACCCGCCGAGGCGGAGGGGGCAGATATCGGTGCCGTCTGGCGTCGTCCCCTGAACACTCTTCGGTCCATGCGGCAACACCCCAACCAGTTGCGTTTTCTCGTCGCCTTCTGGCTTTATAACGACGGTATCGGCACGATCATGAAAATGGGTGTCATTTTCGGCAGTTCCCTGGGGATCGCCGAAGGTCATCTGCTCGGTGCTCTCGTGGCGACGCAGTTCGTGGGCATTCCTTGCACCATGCTCTTCGGGAGACTTGCGGAAGCCTGGGGAACAAAAAGGGCGCTTCTCGCGAGTCTTGCGGGATATGGTGTGATCAGCCTGGGTATTCTCTTTGTCCACGGGGTCTGGCACTTCTGGGTTCTCGCCCTCTCCATCGGGGTTGTTCAGGGAGGGGCGCAGGCGCTCTCCCGCTCCCTCTACGCGGAACTCATTCCCCCCGAGCGGAGCGCGGAATACTTCGGTTTCTACGACATGTCGAGCAAGTTCGCGGGCATTCTGGGGCCCTTTCTGTTCGCTCTTCTCGCGGATCTGTTCGGCTCGCTTCGTGTGGGTGCTCCCGTGCTCGTCCTTTTCTTTCTGACGGGCATGGTGCTGCTCCGGAAGGTCGAGGTGCCGAGGCGCAAAAGAAAAAACGCAGCGGAGGAGTGCCTGGTGAAAGAGGTTTCGGAAATTTCCTGAGCCGCGTGTCCGTACGCCCGGCAAGAAGTCTCTTTTTTCGGGGTGCTCCGGAGCCGGGAGAGGCCGCTGGTGTGTGTTTGGAGGGCCTCATGGTTTCGCGGCGCGTTTCATTTCGGCCTCAAGGGAGCGGAAACGCTGCTCCAGAAGCGCGAGAAACTGTGCGCGGCGCTCCCGCTCGGGGATGTCCGAAGGAAGCGTTGTGGGATCGAGAAGCTCGCCGTAGCGGAGGCGGATTTTCCTGGGGCGGGGTATCCTCATGGTAGGAGCCATGGCCTCGAAGGTCCCCGTCACGAAGAGGGGAAGGACAGGAATGCCCGTCTTCAGGGCGAGAAGTGCCACCCCGCCTTCGAGGGGCTGGAGCTGCCCGTCCGGGGAACGCTTTCCCTCGGGAAAGATGAGAACCCGTTCGCCTTTGGCGAGAAGGCCGAGGAGGAATTTGAGGAGTGCCGCCGCGCTCTGGTGATCCTCCTGCGAGACGGGGATCGCCCCCAGGGGGGGAATGAGCCATTTCAGAACGGGTCTTCGAAAAAGATCGTCCCAGGCCACGTAAGAGAGCCTGTAGGGAAAGACGGCGCCTACGACGACGGGGTCCAGGTAACTACAGTGATTGCAGGCGAGGAGGAGCGGCTTCCCGGACGGAATCCGGTCGCGTCGTTCCACTCGGAGCCGGTTGTAGACGGCGAAGACAAGGCGGCAGAACCATTTCACCAAGAAATAGAGCATCGCGGAAAACCTCCTGACGAAAAGAACGTGTTCGGAAAGCGCTTTTTTCGGATCTTCCTGACGGCCCGCTTTCCGGACCGGGATGGAAAAGACAGTAGCACAGGTGGGAGCGGGGCGCATCCAGCAGGATGTTTCCTGCGCGAAAAATTCTGTCGGTATGGAGGTCTGTCGATCCGTGCGGAAGCGTCTTCGCGAGGAAACGGGGGAAAACCTCAGGAGGAACGGGGCCTCGGGATGTCTTGTCCCGGAAGGGGAGACGCCGGGTTTGCCGCTGCTGAAAGACAGCGGGAGGGAACCGCGGAAAGAAGCGGAAGGGCTTCTTCTGCATCTCTGCTGTGCCCCCGACGGGACGATTCCCTGGCCGACGCTGGAGGAGGAGGCTTTCACCGTTACGGGGTATTTCTACGGAGGGAACATTCATCCCGAAGAGGAATACCGCCTTCGCCTCGCCGCAGTGCGACGCCTCGCCGCGGAACATCGGCGTCTTGTGGTGGAGCACTACGCGCCGGAGGAGTGGTTTCGTCTCCTTGCCCCCTTTGAGGCGGAGCCGGAGGGAGGCGAGCGCTGCCGACGCTGTTTTCGGCTTCAACTCGAGAACGCAGCCCGGGAGGCTCTGCGCCGGGGGTGTCGCGTTCTCTGCACGACCCTCACCATCAGTCCCCACAAGAACCCCGACGAGATCAACCGTATCGGAGTCGCCGTGGCGGAACAGTTCGGGCTTCGGTGGCTGCATCGGATCTGGCGGAAGGGAAACGGGTTCGCACGCTCCGTGGAGGAAAGCCGTCGTCTCGGCCTCTATCGTCAGGGATATTGCGGATGTCTGTATAGTCGCAACGAAAGGAACGAAGGAGTTGAGTGTTCATGACCACCGAGAGGAATCCTGGGGCGCCGACGGGGAAAATGGCTCCTCGGGCGCTGGAGGAGCATATTCTCGCCTTCCGGGGAACTCCCCGGGAAGATGTGCTGGTTGGTCCCGCCGTGGGGGAGGATGCTGCAGTCATCGCTCTTCCGGGAGGACCGTTTCTCGTGGCCGCCTCCGATCCGGTGGTGGGAGCCGCGAAAGGGGCGGGGCGACTGCTCGTGCATGTGAACGCCAACGACGTGGCTTCCAAGGGAGGTGAACCGGCGTACCTGTTGGTGACCATGATTCTCCCTCGCAGCATGACCGAGTGCGACGCGGCGGCGTTCATGGAAGAAATACACGAGGCCTGTCTGGAACTGAACATCGCCATCGTGGGAGGGCATACGGAGTTCTCCGACCGCTACGCTGCGCCGGTGCTCTCGGGAACGCTTCTCGGCTATGCGGAGCGCTGTCTTCGAGCGGAGGAGATGCGACCCGGGGATGTGCTCCTCATGACCAAGCACGTCGGCCTGGAGGGGATGTCCATTCTCGCCGCGGACCGCCCGGACCTTCTCGACGCCTGCTGCACCCAGGAGGAAATCCGGGAGATCCGTTCCTGGGGCGATTCCTTGTCCGTGCTGCCCGAGGCGAGGATTCTTCGTCCCTGGGCACGGTTTCTCCACGATCCGACGGAGGGGGGCTTTCTCGGAGGACTCGGCGAGCTTGCCCGTCTCTCCCGGGCGGAGGTTCGGCTCCTGCCCGAGGCGGTGACCGTGCACCCGCTCACGCGTCGCTGTGCACAAACGCTCGCTTTCGATCCGCTGCACCTCATCTCCTCCGGTGTGCTCCTTGCAGTGCTGCCCCCGGAGCATCTGGACGAGGCGGGACGTTGTCTCTCCGGGGCGGGCATTCCCTTTTCCGTGGTGGGGAGCCTCGTGGAGACCGGGGGAAACGTTCCCTTCGACGCAAGGGAGGAACTCTGGAGACTGCTGGTTCTGGAGGTGCCTCGTTGATGTGCCTTTTGTTTCCTTCTTCTGATCTGCGCTTCGCCTTTTTCGCCCGCCGTTGCGGGAGAAGTGCGACGGCGGCCCGGGAGGGCGATTGGGAAAACGGAGGCGCTGCCTGATGGCGGGAGAGCATGTGTGGCGGCGGGTTACCGCGGCGCAGGCGCTGCTCGCGGAGCGGAACGTGGATGCCCTCGTTCTTCTGCTGCAGGAGGGGGTAAATTGGGAGAGTGTCTATTATCTTTCGGGATTTCGGGGGACGAGTGGTGCGCTTCTCGTCACCGGGGACGATGCGGTTCTCGTGACGGACGGGAGATATCTCGCCCAGGCGCGCCGTCAGAGTCCCTTCTCCCTCGTTCCTCAGGATGGGCAGGGGCTTCTGGATGTCCTCGGCGATCTTTTGCGGCGTCGGCATCTCAAGTCCGTGGGATTCGAGGGAGACAAGGTCAGCTTCGCCACGTACCGAAGGCTTGCGGACATGGGCGTGTGGTGGGAGGACGTGTCGGACCTGCTTCCCCGGCTCCGCCGTCGCAAGGATGCACAGGAGCGTCGTCTCATCGAGGAGGCGGCGAAGCGGGCATCCTTCGCCTTTCTCGAAATGCTCAAACGGCTGGAGCCGGGAATGACGGAACGCCGTGTTGCGGCACTTCTGGAGTTTCTCCTCCGGGAAGCCGGAGCGGACGGTGGCTGGGGGACCATGGATTTCATCGTGGCCTCGGGTCCGAGAAGTGCTTTGCCCCACGGACGTCCCACGGATCGTGCCATGGAGCGGGGAGAATGGGTCACCGTCGATTTTGGTGCTCGCTACGAAGGGTACGTGTGCGACATCACTCGCACTATTTCTCTGGGAGAGGCGGACCCCTGGGTGCGGAACATGCATGCCCTGATCCTGGAGGCCCAGACGCGGGGGAGTGCGGCGCTCCGCACGGGAGCTGCCGTGCGGGCGGTGGACGAGGCCGCGAGAAACGTCATCGTTTCGGCGGGCATGGGCGAGTGTTTTTCCCACGGCCTCGGGCACGGCATCGGCCTTTCGGTCCATGAGGCGCCGCGTCTTTCCTTCCGGTCGGAGGAGATTTTGGAGGCGGGAGATGTGGTGACGGTGGAACCGGGCGTCTACCTTGAGGGGCGGGGTGGAGTGCGCGTCGAGGACGACTACCTTATGGAAGAGAACGGTGCGGTCTGCCTCACCGAGTATCTGCCCAGGGAACTCTTCGTGATCTGACGGAAGGCGTCCTTTCCCGTTTGCTCCGCGCTGGACGGGTTCCTCTTTCGGTTGTGTTTTACCTCCGGGACTTCTATAATTGCCGGAGGCGTACAGCTTTTTCAGCCGAGAGGAGGCCTTGACGCATCATGAAGAAGTACATTTGCACGGTATGTGGGTACGTGTATGATCCTGCCAACGGAGATCCCGATTCCGGTATTGCACCGGGAACGGCCTTCGAAGATATTCCCGAGGATTGGGTTTGCCCTGTCTGCGGCGTCGCCAAGGACATGTTCGAACCTGCGGAGTAGGCCGGAGAGGTGTTTGAAGGCGGACGCGCCGGAGGCCTACGGGCCTCCGTCTTTCTTTTTTTGGAGGTGTGTTTTTCGTGACGTCCTTTTTCCTGCGGGTGTTCGGATGTCAGATGAACGTCTATGACGCGGACCGTCTCCGCACGGCTTTCGTCGAACGAGGCTGGACCGAGACGTCGCAGGAGGAGGCACGGGTGCTCGTCTTTCTCACCTGCAGCATCCGCGACAAGGCGGAACAGAAGGTATGGAGCGAACTGGGCAGGGTCGGCGCGGGGCGAAAGGACACGGAGCGCCCCCTTGTTGCCGTTGCGGGGTGTATGGCCGCTCGTGTGGGCGAGCGCATGGCCCGTCGTTTTCCCTGGATCCGGGTCGTGGTGGGTCCCCGTCATTTGGGAGATCTTCCCGAGGCGCTGACGAAAAGCCTCGGGGACGGAGCGCTTCGCCTGCTCCTCGACGAGGATCCCCGGGAAGTGCGTGATCTCTGCGTGCCCCCGAAAAGGCGCGACAACCCCTGGAAAGGGTTTGTCTCCATCGCGCACGGCTGCGACAACTACTGTTCCTACTGCATCGTCCCCTATGTGCGGGGGCGTTTTCAGTCCCGCTCTCCCGGGGAGATTCTCGATGAAATCAGGGCGCTCGTGGACGATGGCGTCCAGGAGATAACGCTTCTCGGACAGAACGTCAACAGCTACGGCACCGACGGCGCCGCGGAAGGATGGACGTTCGCGTACCTTCTGCGGCAGGCGGCACGCCTTTCCGGCGTGAAACGCCTCCGCTTCGCCACCAACCATCCAAAGGATCTCACCGACGAGGTCATCGCCGCCATGGCGGAGGAACCCGCAGTCTGCCCGTCTCTCAACCTTCCTCTCCAGGCGGGAAGCGATCGCATTCTCGCTCTCATGAACCGGGGATATTCCGTAGAGCGATATGCCCTTCTCATCGACAAGCTCCGCAGTACCCTCGTCGCTCCGGGAATTACCAGCGACCTCATCGTGGGTTTCCCTGGGGAGCGCGAGGAGGATTTTCGTGCATCCTGCGCATGTCTCGAGCGGTTTCGCTTCGACATGGTGCACACCGCGGCCTATTCGGTCAGGGAAGGCACGCGGGCGGCGTCCATGGAGGGCCATCTCTCGGAGGAGGTGAAACAGGACCGTCTTCGCGTCGTGAATGCCCTGCAGCGCGAAATTTCCCTGGAGATCAACAAGAGCCGTGAGGGGAGGGTGTTCGAGGTCCTTCTGGACGGTCATGCGCCTCGTGGCGGTGACCTCCTTCAGGGACGCACGCCTCACGACAAGGTCGTTCTGGTGAAGGCTCCCGAGACGCTCCTGGGACATTTCGTCCATGTGGAGATCCTCCAGGGTGAGCACTGGTGTCTGAGAGGCCGAATCCTTCCTCCCGCAGATCGCCGTCTTCCACGGGACGTTCCCGCCGGAAACGCCGCTTCTCCACCGGGCATGGTCCCGGGAGGACTGCCGGGGAAGGCCCTCTCGGCGGTGACGCCCTGTGGTCCTTCCGGTGCCTGCTGTGCCTGCCCGGAAAAGGACGCGTAGCGATGTTCTCTCCACGGATTCGGGGAATGCTCGTCCTTGCCGCGGGAGTGGCCTGCCTTCTTGCCGCCTGGGGGCTTGTGGGTCTCTTTGCGGGAAGATGGCACGGAGGAGCACCCACGACCGAGGCGGGCTCCGCGTTGCCTTTTCTGAGCACTCGGGAGAGCCCGGAGGAAAAAGCCGGTTCCGGAAGCGGCACCGCAGGAGTTTCGGCGCCGTCTCCTGTACGACCTTCCGCGTCCGTTCCGGAGGAGTGGTTCGTCTACGTCACCGGCGCCGTGGTCCGTCCCGGTGTCTATGCCCTTCCTTCGGGATCGAGGGCCTATGCGGCTCTTGAGCGGGCGGGTGGCTTTTCCGGTGAGGCGGATACGGAGGCGGTGAATCTCGCGGCACCCCTGGCGGATGGAGTTCATTTCCATGTGCCGCGGAAGGGGGAGGAACCGCGGCGAGGTGCATCCGGTTCTTCCGGAGGAGGGGTTCCGTCCGCCGGTGCTTCCGCCCCCTCTGCGTCGTCAAGGTCTGGCTCCATGGGGACGGGGGGGAGCGCGGTCAAAATCAACCTCAACACTGCCACGGAGGCGGATCTGGAAAAACTTCCCGGTGTGGGGCCCAAAACTGCGGCGGCCATCGTGGCGGACCGTGAGGCTCGCGGTCCCTTCGGCAGGATTGAGGATTTGCAACGCGTGCGGGGCATCGGTTCCAAGAAGTTCGACGCCTTGAAGGATCTTGTGACCGTAGGCCCGTGAGGCTCGTCGCCTGTTGTCCGGCATTGCTTCCTCTCTTTTCCTGGAGCGCCGTGCTTTGGGTTTCTTCTTTGGGTGTGCCGGTGATTCCTGCGGCGGGGGTCGGACTTCTGCTTGCGGCGGGGTTTCTCCTGCTCGGGAGCGGGACGGACACGGATGTCGCGGCGGGAACGGAGTCTTCGCCCGAATCCCTGGAAAAGGTCGGCAGTGGCGGCGCTCTCGCCGGCTGGAACGGTGCTGTTGCGGGAACGCTTTTTCTCGTCACCGCTCTGGGGTGCGGTTTTCTCGCCTGGAGAACAGCGACGCCTCCCCACTTTGTCGGGGGCGTGTCGGGAACGGGTACGGTCACGCTCGAGCGCCCCTGGGGCAGGATGCGGGCTCTTCTTCTCGATCTGCCTCAGGGACGGTTTCTTCTCTTCGTGTCGCCCTTCGGAGGCCACAGAGAGGGCGACCTTCTGTCCGTGCAGGGATATGCGGAACCCTTGGAGAGAGGAAGCGGCTCCTTGGATATGCGTCCCTTCTGGTGGGCGAGGGGTGTCCGTGCAGTGCTGCGTCCCTACTCGGTTCGCAACGAAGGCGTTTCCGGGGCGAGCCTCGCCGCCTGGCGTTCCGTTCTGCGTCGTCATATCCTGCTGGAGCTGCCTCGTCGCGTTCGGGGGCACCTTCTCGCCGCGTGGCTCGGAGGCCGGGATCCGACACTTGCGGAACTGCATCGACGGTGGGGGACTTCTCACCTGCTGGCCGTCTCGGGATTTCATGTCGGTCTCGTGGCTGCTCTTGTCTGGGTGCTTCTGGGAAAAAGGCGTCTCGGGATGTTCCTTGCGGGGGGGCTTGTCTGGGGATATGCGCTCCTCGCCGGAGCGGGACCGAGTGCACTCCGGGCCGCGGCGATGGTCCAGCTTTTTCTGACGGGAGCGTTCCTCGGCAGGAAAAGCGGTGTGACGAACGCCGTGGCGGTTGTCGCCGCAGGGCTTCTGTTGTGGCGCCCCTGGTGGTTTCAGGATGTGGGGTGGCGTCTTTCCGTCACGGCGGTTCTCGTTCTCGGAGCCTATGCGGATCTTCTCGGGCGGCGGGATGCGGGTGAACCCGGCGGAAAAGAGGAAAGCGTTCTCTCCGTGGCACGGCAGGGAATCGCGGCGGGGTTGCTGGCATGGGTCGCCACGGCGGGTATCAGCGCTTCCGTATTCGGTCCCGTCCCTCTTGCGGGAGTGCTCGTGAATATGGTGGCCATCCCGGTCTTCGCTGTCCTGCTCCCCCTCGCGTCCCTTGCGGCATTGCCGGTCCTTTTAGGACTTCCCGGTGGCGGATATGCCGCAGGAGCGATGGAATGGCTCTTCCTCTGGTGGGAGAAGGGCGCCGACGGCGCGGCGACGCTCCTTTCCGCTTCACTGGAATGGTCGTGGCTGCTGGGGGGTGGAACGGTCTTCCTGGTGACGGCTCTTGTCCTTGGAAGTTGCGGAATCGGCCGCGGACGGACATTCCTGATCTCGATCATCCTGAGTGGGAGTGTCATGGCGTTTTCCGGGGCGTGACACCGAAGGGCCGAAAGGGAAAAATAGTGTTCCTCGTGTCGGTGGTGGATGCGGAGGTGGAGAGACGATGTTGCTCGTGCTGGATGTGGGAAACACGAATACCGTGGTGGGCATCTACGAAGGAGAGGTGTTGCGTCACTCCTGGCGCCTCATGTCCGAGAGGCGCACCGCGGATGAGCTGACGATCTTTCTCCTGAACCTGATGCAGATGGCGGGGGTTGCCCCGAGCCGCATCCGGGGTGCCATTGCGGCGGGTGTCGTTCCGCTCCTGGAGGCACCCTGGCAAGAGGGAATCCGCAATGCCCTGAACATCGAATGTCTCAAGGTGGGACCTTCCCTCGACCTGGGTATGGAGATCCGCTACCGTGCTCCCGCTGAAGTGGGGGCGGATCGGATCGTGAATGCCGTCGCGGGCGTGGCGAAATTCGGATTTCCTCTCATCATCGCCGATTTCGGCACGGCCCTTACGCTCGATGTGGTGGACGGAGACGGGGCCTATCTCGGAGGGACGATCGCCCCGGGGCTTTCCGTGAGCATGGAAGCGCTCTTCGGAAAGACGGCGAAACTGCCGAAGGTCGCCCTGGAGGCGCCGCCCTCGGTCATCGGGCGCACGACCATGGAATCCATCCAGTCGGGCATTCTCTTCGGCTACGCGGGGCTCGTGGACTCTCTGGCGCGGCGAATCTGGGCGGAGCTGGGAGTGCGGACGCCCCTCGTGGCGACGGGAGGGCAGGCGTCGGCGGTGGCCCCCTTCGCCGAGACCATCGGCACGGTGGAGCCCTGGCTTACCCTGGAGGGGCTGCGTCTGCTCTTCCTTCGGAATTGTCCCGACAGGAGTGCCCATGTCCTTGCCTGAGGGGGTCGCCCGCCTCGTGACGGAGACAGAATGTCCTTCGGAACGCACGGCGGGCGGAATTGCCGTGGGTGGTGTCTCCGTGGCGAACCCGCTCTGGCTCGCGCCGCTTGCCGACGTGAGCGCCTTTCCCGTGCGGGAGATGTTCCGTCGCCTCGGCGCCGGATTGACTCACACGGAGATGATCAGTCTTTCCGGGCTTCTCCACGGAAACCGCGCCACGGCGCGCATGCTTCCCGAGACGGGTGAGGCGCCTCTCGTGCTCCAGTTTTTCGGCTGCGGTGCCGAGGACGTCCGCAGAGGAACCGCCGTCGCTCTGGCCAGGGGGGCTCCGCCGCAGGTGCTGCAGCTCAACATGGCCTGCCCGGTACGAAAGGTCGTTCGCCGGGGCGAGGGCGCTCGGCTTCTCGAAACACCGGACGTCGCGGAGGTCATGGTGAAAGCCCTCGGGGAGTTCGGCCTTCCCGTATGGGTGAAGATACGCCTCTGTGCCGAGGGACACCCCCTGTCCACGGAGAACTTTGTGGAGATGCTCTTCGAGGCCGGGGCGGACCATGTCTCCGTGCACGGAAGAACCCAGAAACAGCTCTATGCCGGAAAGGCCGATCGGGATGCGGTGGAGCGCATCGCCCGTGCTTTTCCGGAAAGAATCAGCGGCAGCGGCGATGTCTACCGGGTGGAGGACGTGCTGGAGTACCTGCGTCGGGGTTGTGTGGGCGTGCTCGTTGCCCGGGGAGGCATGCGGGATCCTTTTCTGGTTCCCCGAAGCCTCGCCGCACTGGGATATCCTGTGGAACCGGCGCTCTGTCTGCCCTCACCGGCCGACCGCGTCGATCTTCTGATGGAGCTTGGATTCCGCATGAAGGAGCGGGAGGGAGAAAGGGGAGCGCTCTCCTTGATGAAGCGCTTTCTCTCGGGTATGTTTAAAGGCACGCGTGGAGCGGCCCATTTACGCACCACCATCAGTACGCTGCGAACGGTGGACGATGTGGCGGCGGTGCTGCACGCATGGCAGGAAACGGTTGAAGGGAGCGACGATTATGGAGGAGAAGGAACAGAAGAGCGCACAGATGCCTGAGGAGGAGATTCTCTCCCAGCGCAGGGAAAAACTCGAACGTCTGCGGAACGAGGAAGGGTACGATCCCTTTGTCCAGGAGCGCTTCCTCCGGGAGCACTCTCTTGCCCACGTTCTCGAGACGTATGGCGGACTCCAGGAGAACGAGCACGCGGAGGACGCCCGGATCGTCACCGCCGGTCGCGTCATGACCCTGCGCAAACACGGCAAGGCTTCCTTCGCACACATGGAGGACGAGACGTGCCGCCTTCAGCTCTGCTTCCAGTTCGACGTTCTCGGTGAAAAGGAGTACGGCTTTTTCAAGAAATGGGTGGACATGGGGGATTTTCTCGGCGTGGTGGGGCATCCCTTCCGGACGCAGCGGGGGGAGCTGACGATTCTCGTGGAGTCCTTCACGCTCCTCTCCAAGGCCATGCGTCCCCTGCCGGAAAAATGGCACGGCCTGAAGGACACGGAAGTGCGCTATCGCCAGCGCTATGTGGATCTCATCGCAAACCCCGAGGTACGGGAGACGTTCCGGAAGCGCTCCCGCATCATCAACACGGTGCGACGCGTGCTGGAGAATCACGGAACGCTCGAGGTGGAGACGCCCATCCTCTCCAGCATTGCCGGCGGCGCCAACGCACGACCCTTCATCACCTTCCACAATGCACTGAGTCAGGAGATGTATCTCCGGATCGCCACGGAGCTGTATCTCAAACGCCTCATCGTGGGAATGTTCGGCAGGGTGTACGAGATCGGCAAGAACTTCCGCAACGAGGGTGTCGACACCATGCACAATCCGGAGTTCACCGCCATGGAGGTGTACTGGGCCTACGCAAACTACGAGGACATGATGAACCTCACGGAGGAAATCATCGTGGCCGCCGCGGAGGAAGTCGGGGCGACGGAGACGGTCTATCAGGGAACGCCCCTCAGTTTCGAACGCCCTTTCCGCAGAGCCACCATGATGGACCTCGTGAAGGATCATTGCGGCGTCGATTTCGGCGCTTTCGAGACCGACGAGGAGGCCCGGGCGGCGGCGAAGCGGAAAGGACTCGAGATCACGGGAAAGGAAAGTCGTTTCCTGCTCCTGAGTCGTTTCTTCGAGGAATTCGTCGAGGAGAAGCTTGTGCAGCCCACTTTCGTGCTCAAGCACCCCGTGGAGATTTCTCCCCTGGCCAAGCGTGATCCGGACAATCCGGACTATACCAACCGCTTCGAACTCTTCGTCTACGGCAAGGAAGTGGCCAACGCCTTCAGCGAGCTCAACGACCCCTTCGACCAGAAGGAGCGCTTCCTGGATCAGCAGGCGAAGAAAGAGGCCGGCGACGAGGAGGCCCATGCCTTCGACGGGGACTTCGTCACCGCCCTGGAGTACGGGCTGCCCCCCACGGGTGGGCTGGGCATCGGCATCGACCGTCTTGTCATGTTCCTCACCGACTCCAGGTCCATCCGGGACGTGATCCTCTTCCCGGCCATGCGTCCGCGGGAATGACCGGAGGCGGCGTCCCCATGCCCGACAGGGATGACCTGCGCCCGGGGGTCGGAGACAACGGTTCGGGCGCCGCGGAGGACGAAGCGGCGCGCCGCGTCCTGGAGCTTCGCAGTGCCATCACCCGGGCGGAATATCTGTACTATGTGGAGGATGCGCCGGAGCTTCAGGATGATGCCTACGATGCACTCCTCCGGGAGTTGCAGCAGCTGGAGGCGAAACATCCGGACCTGGTCACGCCCGACTCGCCCACCCGGAGGGTCGGTGGAGCGCCTCGGGAGGGGTTCGTCAAGGTCGCGCACCTCTCGCCCATGCTCAGTCTGGACAACGTCTTCTCCGGGGAGGAACTTCGGGCCTTCTGGGCCCGAAGCCTCCGCGAGGCGGAAGGACATCTGTGGCGGGAGGGTCTCCGCGGTTTCGCCTGCGAGCTCAAAATCGATGGTCTGGCCGTCTCCCTGCTGTACGAAGACGGTCTTTTCGTCCGCGGTGCCACCCGAGGGGACGGCCTCGTCGGCGAAGAGGTGACGGCGAATCTCAGAACCCTCCGGGGCCTTCCCCTCTCCCTCCGCAAGGCCGTTCCCGGACGGCTGGAGGTCCGCGGAGAGGTCTACATGCGCCGGGAGGATTTCGCCGCTCTCAACGAAGAGCGGGAGGAGCGGGAGGAGCCGCTCTTCGCCAATCCGCGCAATGCCGCCGCGGGAGCGTTGCGCCAGCTTGATCCCGCCGTGACGGCGTCGCGAAAGCTCCGTTTCTTCGCCTATTTCGTTCCCGATGCGATCCAGCGAGGGCTCACAGGCCAGATCGAGACGCTTCAATGGCTCAGGGATCTCGGTTTTCCCGTTCAGGATTCGTCCCGGAGGGTTGAATCCCTGGAGCAGGCCTGCACGTTCATCGCCCATTGGAAGGAAGCGCGCTTCTCTCTGCCCTACGTCACGGACGGTGTGGTGGTCAAGGCGGATGACCTCCGTCTCTGGGATGTCCTGGGACGGACTGCCAAGGCGCCTCGCTGGGCCGTGGCCTTCAAGTACCCTGCGGAGGAAAAGCGAACGCTTCTTCGGGAGATTGTCGTCTCCGTAGGTCGCACGGGCACTCTCACCCCCGTGGCGATTCTCGAGCCCGTCCATCTCGCGGGCACGGTGGTCCAGCGGGCGAGCCTCCACAATCAGGACGAGGTGGCGCGCAAGGACGTGCGCGTGGGGGACTATGTATGGGTCCGAAAGGCCGGAGAGATCATCCCGGAGATCGTCCGGGTGGATCGGGATGCCCGAAAAGACGCTCCACCTCCCTTTCTGCTTCCCCGAAGCTGTCCTGTCTGCGGTTCTCCGGTGGTGACCCTGCCCGACGAGGTGGCCCTTCGCTGCCCCAACAGATCCTGTCCGGCCCAGATCAAGGAAGGACTCCGCCATTTCGCCTCTCGGAGCGGCATGGACATCCGCGGCCTCGGGGAAAAGCTCGTGGACCAGCTTGTGGAGCGGGGGCTGGTGCAGAATCTTGCGGATCTCTACGATCTCCGCACCGAAGATCTGACCGGGCTGGAGCGCATGGGAGAGACCTCGGCCCGGAAGCTCGTCGCGGCCATTGAAGCATCCCGCCGCCGTCCTCTTGCCCGACTGCTTGCTGCGCTGGGCATCCGGCACGTGGGGAGCAGGATCGCAGAGCTGCTCGCCGAACGATTCCGCGGTATGGAAGCTCTTCTGGCCGCGACGGAGGAAGAACTCGCCGCCGTGGATGGTGTCGGCTCCCGCATCGCCGCGTCGGTGCGGGCCTTTGGGGAGGATCCGGAGAACCGGATCATGCTTCGGCGCCTTCGGGAAAAGGGCGTTGCCTGGGAGACGGCGCCGTCTTCCTCTCCGGAGAATGACGCGGATGTCCCGATGGAACGTCCCTTCCTCGGCATGCGGATCGTCTTCACCGGAGATCTCGAGCGGGCGACCCGCGGAGAGGTGGAGGAACTGGTGAAGCGTCTCGGCGGCCTTCCCACCTCGAGTGTAAGTGCGAAAACATCCTTCGTCGTCGTGGGCCGCAATCCGGGAAGCAAATTTCAGAAAGCGACGGCCCTCGGCTGCAGGATTGCTTCCGAGGAGGAGTTCTGGCAGCTGATCGAACCATTCCGGAACGACGATTCTCCCTTCGCGGCCTCTCCGGCGCCGGAGGGAGGAGTTGTTCCGGACCACCCAGAGTGAGGAGGCGTTGTGCATGACTGTTTCCGAGGACGAAGTGCGGCGCGTGGCCGCCCTGATACGGCTGGAAGTCCACGAGGAGGAGATTCCTTCCTTTCAGAGGCATTTCAACGACATACTCACACAGTTTCATTCACTGGAACGCCTCGACGTGACCGGCGTGGACCCCTTCGCCATGGACAAGGTCAGGAAGACACTTCTGCGGGACGATATACCCGGGACGTGGCATCTCCGGGATGAGGCGCTCGATGCGGCACCGGCCCGGGAGGGTGATTTCTTCCGGGTTCCGCGCATTCTCGGGGAGGCTGAGTGACATGGAACTCTGGCAGTTGCCCGCGTGGCGCATCACCGAAGCAGTGGTGCGCGGGGAGCTTTCCGTCTCCGAGGTGGTGGAGACACATCTTGCCAGGTTGAAGGTCCACAATCCGGAGATTTTCGCCCTGCTCACCGTCACCGAAAAAGAAGCCCTGCGCAGGGCGGCGGAGCTGGACGAGCGGCATGCCCGCGGCGAGGAGCCGGGGATTTTGGCGGGTGTTCCGGTGGTTCTGAAGGACAACATGTGCACCAGGGGAGTGCGGACCACCTGTGGCAGCAGGATGCTGGAGAATTGGATTCCCCCCTACGACGCTTCGGTGGTCACCTCACTTGAGGCGGCGGGGGCGGTGGTTCTTGGCAAGGCCAATATGGACGAGTTTGCCATGGGAAGCTCCACGGAGCACTCCGCGTTTGGTTTCACCGCCAACCCCTGGGATCTCTCCCGCGTTCCCGGAGGCAGTTCGGGAGGAAGTGCCGCCTCCGTCGCCGCCGGTTTTGCACCGCTCGCCCTGGGCAGCGACACGGGAGGATCCATCCGGCAGCCCGCTGCCTTCTGCGGTGTTCACGGGCTCAAACCCACCTACGGTCTTGTGAGCCGTTACGGCCTTGTGGCTTTCGCCTCGTCTCTCGACCAGATCGGCCCTTTCGCACGGGATGTGGGTGACCTGGCTCTCGCCCTGGACGCCATCGCCGCGCCGGATCCGAAGGATGCCACGTGCGGCACCGAGCCGCGTCCACGGTATCTCGACGCCATGATGACCGATTCGCTCCGGGGTAAGCGCATCGGGCTGGTGAAGGAATTCTCCGGATTCGACGTGGATCCGGAGCTGCGCAACACGCTGGTTCACGCGGCCCGGGTCTGCCAGGATGCGGGGGCCGAACTGGTGGACATCTCCCTGCCCGTCACCATCGGGTTCGGCCTGGCTTGTTATTACATTCTGGCTCCCGCAGAGGCCAGTTCCAACCTCGCCCGCTACGACGGAGTCCGCTACGG
>NZ_JARKPW010000219.1:0-11423 GCF_029975095.1 Aminiphilus sp. | reverse complement strand
GAAAACGGCAGCGACCATCGCGAGATTTCTACGAGAGCGCAATGGGAGCCTCTCCGGCCAGACCGCGGAACGTTATGCGAAACTCATTACCGATGCCGCCAAGGATTTCGGCGTGGATCCTGTCCTCGTGGCAGCCATCGTCGTCAAGGAATCGACCGCACGGGCGAACACCTCCGCTCACGGATGTTACGGCCTCATGCAAATCAAGTGGTCCGCCCATCGCAAGAGCATCGCGAGAGCCTTCCCGCATATCAAAACCCTCAAGGACCTCATGGTTCCGGAAAACAACATTCGCGTAGGCACCTACTTCCTGGCAAATCATATTCGTCGCTACAACGGAGATATTGACAGAGCCCTCGACCGGTACAAGGGACGGGCCAACGCGAAGTACAAACGGACACTCCTTCAATTCTACACGAGAATGATGAAGTCCTACCGGAGCTGAATTCCACAACACCCGACAAGAGCCGACACCGGGACGGGCTTCCGTTCCCGTATTCCTTTAGGGAAACTCTGTGATCAAGTAGGAATGTCCTCTCTCGCGATCTCCACAGCATCACGTTTTTCGGAGATCGGCAGGCATTTTCCAGAGGCTCCTTAGAGTAGAGAAGAAAACGCCCGTGCGGCGAAGAGGAGGCTCCTCTCCGCCGCACGGGCGTTTTCTTCTCTGCCAGAGATTACACTCTTTTTTTCTATTTTTCTTTCTTTATTACTCCAACAACTCATCCAAGACCTTGCACATTTCCTCCGTTGCCACAAGCCCCGAATAACTCCGGGCAACATTGCCTTCCTTGTCGAAAATCACGGAAAAGGGGACACCCCGCACACCGAAGGCATCAAAGAAACCAGGTTTTCCATCGGTGTAGACGGGGATGTTCGTCACTTCCCAGGATTCCACGGTTTTCTCCAGGGGCTCATGGGGCGTCCATCCCGGAGCGAGGGCAAGCATCAGAGCGCCCTTCTCTTCGTACTCTTTCGCGACGTGATTCAGCTCCGTCAGCTCAGTCTTGCAATAAGGACAGCTCGGAGTGAAGAAGACGAGGAGCACGGGCTTTCCCAATAGCGTGTCCGTGGCGAGCACTTCAGGTCCTTTGAGTGCAGCCAGCTCATACCCTCCCAGCCGCTGCCCCTCCGTCGCTCCTGCAGGAAAAGTAAAGAAAATCAAAAGAAGGAACAACGGAAGTGCGCTCTTCAACCGCTTCGTCATCGAATCGCTTCCTTTCTTGTCTTTCCGGGAGCTTTCAGCGGGCCTTGCCCTGATTCGCCACCGCAGCCGCAGCGCTCGCCACTGCTTCGGGGTCTCCGAGATAGAAATGTCGGAGGGGCTTCAGTCCATCATCCAGTTCATACACCAGGGGAATTCCCGTGGGGATATTGAGTCCCACAATCTCCTCGTCGCCCACATGGTCGAGATATTTCACCAGGGCACGAAGGCTGTTGCCGTGAGCGGCGATCAAAAGGCGCCCCCCCTTCCGGATCTCCGGGGCAATGACATCCTCCCAGTAGGGAACGACGCGCGCCACCGTGTCCTTCAGACACTCCGCAGAGGGCAGCTCCTCCCGGGACAGGGCTGCGTATCGGGGGTCCTTTCCGGGAAAACGCGGGTCCTCCACGTCGAGTTCCGGAGGGCGCACCGAGTAACTGCGCCGCCACTGAAGGACCTGGTCCTCGCCGTATTGCGAGGCCATTTCGGCCTTGTTGAGACCCTGGAGCGCTCCGTAGTGGCGTTCATTGAGACGCCAGGAACGGATGACGGGAATCCACATGAGATCCATTTCGTCCAGAGTTATCCACAAGGTACGGATCGCCCTCTTGAGCACCGAGGTATACGCCGCATCAAAAACGAAGCCCTCCCGCTTCAGAAGACGCCCCGCCTCGTGAGCCTCTTCCACCCCTCTGGGGGAAAGGTCCACGTCGGTCCATCCGGTGAAACGGTTCTCCTTGTTCCACTCGCTTTCGCCGTGTCGCAGAAAAACAATCTTGTAGGGCACGGACTTTCCTCCTCTCGATCCTTCTCGTTCATCGTACGAAAACGAACCGTCCCGTACCGATTCCGGGAGGAACATAACAGAAATTCGGTTCACCGAACTCCGCCATTTCCCCTACTACCCGCCCTGAAACTCCCACAACGTTCCTCCCTGACGGAAAGGGATTTCAAAGGTATTCCTCCCTGTCCACCACGCCCTTCGGTGCCTCTCCCCGGAGAAAACGAGCGATATTCGCCGCGGCGGAGCGAGCCGCCACGGCGTTCATCCCCTCAACGCGGTTCGCGTTGTGCGGCGAGCCGAGAAAATGCGGAAAGCGGAAAAAAGGATAATTGACACGAAAGCGCTTTCCCTCCGCAGGCTCGTTCCACCACGTGTCGATTCCCACCTTGAAGCGAGGGTGGTCCCGCATATGTTCGAAGAGGGCCTTCTCGGAAATGATGTCTCCACGAGCGACGTTCACGAGAATAGCCTCGTCCTTCATCCACGCGAGCTCCCGGCTTCCCAGAAGGCCCTTGGTGGCTCGCGTGAGGGGAATCGTCACGAAGAGAACGTCCGCGACACGGAGCATCGTCTCCAGATCGTCCAGAGAACCGAGGAAGTCCACCGGTACGTCGGAGACGCCACTGCGGTTGATCACGTGAATTTTCATCCCCATGGGCCGCGCCAGGGCCGCAATGGCTTTGCCGATTCCCCCGAAACCGAGAATGCCGCACACGGAATTCCGGAACCAGAAGCTTTTCTCGGCAAAATCGTATTCACCTCTGGAAAGTTTGCCGTGGTTCCAAAAGAGAAGTTTTCCAAGCGCCAAGGCCATACCGAGGGCATGTTCCGCGAGAGGGTCCGCCCAGGCGCCTCCATTGCTGCAGATGGTTACCTCCTGTGGAATCGCGGCGAAAGGAATGTCGTCCACTCCCGCGAGCATGGACTGCAGAAAGACGAGTGAATCCAGGCAGGCCAACTCCTCCGGGGAAAGTTCCGCGGAGAGAAAGAAGGGCAGCAGGATCTCAACCTCTTGGAGAACGGAGACCCGCTCCCTGGAGGGAACGTCCTCAACGTAGGCCAGTCGGGCGAGAGAACCGAGTTCCTCCTCCAAGACCCTCCGCACGTCTCTCTGCGTGGGAAAAGTCACGAAAACCGTTTTTTTTGACATGTCCTTTCACCTTCCTTCATTCGAAAAGGATTTACGCACGTCGCAACACTGGTTCGAATGAATTCCATAACGTCCCATTCTAGCACGGACCACGGAAATTTCCGCGCCATCGCTTTCTTCGTTGTATAATCGAACGGGCATAAAACAACTCCCCAGAAAATCCGTCCGCTATCCGCGAGACGGAACGTGTGCCTTCAGAACAAGAAGGAGGTCGAGAACATGAGCACCACCATGAAGGATATCGAAGCGCTTCTCGGTTCCGAAGCGGAGCATCTCCTCGCCCATCGGTGCAACACGATCCCGAAGGAATCCCTTCACGTGCCGGGTCCCGATTTCGTGGACCGCATTTTCGCCGCCTCGGACAGGCCCATTCCCGTCCTGCGCTCCCTTCAGGCACTCTTCGGGTCCGGAAACCTCGCCGGAACGGGCTATCTGTCGATTCTTCCCGTGGACCAGGGAATCGAACATGCCGCCGGCGCCAGCTTCGCCCCGAATCCCCTCTATTTCGATCCCGAGAACATCGTGCGCCTCGCCGTCGAGGCCGGCTGCAACGCCGTCGCCAGCACACTGGGCGTCCTGGGTATGGTCGCGAGAAAGTACGCGCACAAGATCCCCTTCATCCTCAAAATCAACCACAACGAACTTCTTTCTTATCCGAACACCCACGACCAAATTCTCTTCGCCTCGGTGGAACAGGCCTGGGATATGGGCGCCGTCGCGGTGGGCGCCACGGTCTATTTCGGCAGCCCCGAGTCGAACCGTCAGATCCAGGAGATCTCCCAGGCCTTCGAGCGGGCCCACGAGCTGGGTATGGCAACCATTCTCTGGTGCTACCTGCGCAATGAGGCCTTCAAAACGAAGGAGGCGGACTATCACCTGGCGGCGGACCTCACGGGACAGGCGAACCACCTGGGCGTGACCATCGCCGCGGACATCATCAAACAGAAGCTCCCCGAGAACAACGGCGGATACACGGCGCTGAAATTCGGCAAGACATCGAGCGCCGTTTACGACAAACTCTCGAGTTCCCATCCCGTGGATCTTCTCCGTTACCAGGTTGCGAACTGCTACATGGGCCGTGCGGGACTCATCAGCTCCGGCGGCGCTGCGGGACAGAACGATCTCGCCGAGGCGGTGAAGACTGCGGTGATCAACAAACGCGGCGGCGGCATGGGGCTCATCCTGGGGCGTAAGGCCTTCCAGAAACCCTTCGACGAGGGCGTGAAGCTCATTTCCGCCGTGCAGGACGTCTATCTGGAAAAGGAAATCACCGTGGCCTGATGTTGCCGGCGCGACACAATAAGGACGATTTTCCGGGTGGAGGGACGGCAGTTCCTTCGTCCCTCCACCTTTTCCTGACCGTTTTCCGCAATCTCCCTCCTTCGGAAGGGGAGATTGCATGACGCCTCTCGCCGAAAACATGGAGCGTTTTCTTCGTTCTCTCCGCCTCGTCCGAAAGGTGCCACTCCCGCAAGGCGCGCTCCTCCACATCTCCGACACACCCTCCACCATGTACGGCCATCTGCGACGTCTTCTGGGCAGACTCTCCCCCTCGTGGATCGTCCACACGGGTGACCTGGCGGACGATGTGAAGCTCGAACGAAGTCCCTGCTGTCTCGACCTGTACGAAAAGAGAGCCCGCACGCTTCTGAAACTCCTGGAGGGAACCACGGCTGCGGAGGTCTATCTCGTTCTCGGAAACCACGACGATGAAAGGACCTTGCAAAAATTCGCCTCCCGGAGCATCATCGTCCGGGGATGCACGGACATCTTCCCGGAGGGACGACACATTCGCATCGCCCATCGGAGCGAAGAACTCCTCCACAACCCCGCGCCGATCAACCTCTTCGGGCACGACGTCTCCCTGGAGGGAGGATTCCGGGAGGACAAGCTCTTCCTCAACGGGATCGAATTCATGCACCTCCTGGACCTGCACAAGAAGGAAATTTACTATCTCGACTACCCCTTCGGCACCGATGACGCAAGGCTGCTGCGCCGCCGATTCCGCGGATGACGGTTCAACGGAACGAAAACCCGGAGCGACGCGAACGACACATCGGAAACACAAAACGACTGGAGGCACGAACATCCATGAGAAAGACTTCACCAGGACGAAAGAAACCGCCGCACCGCACAAGCACCGTGTTCCCTGTTGCCACAACGAGCACGAGAACTTTTTCACCCTTTTCGTACCGAGGGTGATGCCGCCATCATGAAAAAACCGCTCATCGCCATACTCGGTGATTTCGCTCTCGATGCGAGAGGACGGGAACGATGCGATCTCTCCCAGCGCTATGTCCAGGCCGTCGAGAAAGGAGGCGGCGTTCCCCTCGTGCTGCCTCTTCTGTCAAACCTGGAGGATTTGCCGGTTCAGGCCGAATCGGCCGCGGGGTTTCTTCTGCCCGGCGGTGACGACGTACATCCCGCACTCTACGGGGAAGAGCCATCCCTCGGTCTCGGCGCGGTCCATCCTCACCTGGATCATTTCCACATGAAGGCCGCGCATCTCGCGCTGGCCACGGGACGTCCTCTCCTTGCCATCTGCCGGGGCATCCAGGTTCTCAACGTCGCCCTCGGGGGCACGCTCTGGCAGGATCTTCCCTCAAGGCCGGAACCGACACTTCAGCATTCCCAGAAATCCTTCCGTTTCGTCGCCACCCACGGTGTCACCACCCTGGAGGGATCCCTGATCCGGCGCCTTCTCGGAGCGACCTTCCTCGTCAACAGCTTCCACCACCAGGCCATCCGGGTTCCCGGAAAGGACGTGCTGGTCACGGCTTCCGCACCGGACGGCATTCCCGAGTGCGTGGAGGTCCGGGGGCATCCCTTCGCCCTGGGGGTGCAATGGCATCCCGAGGAAATGCTCACCGTGGGAGACGACATGCTCCCCCTTTTCACAGGCTTGGTGGAAGCCGCGCGACACTTCGCAAAAAACTGATCCTTCCACACCGTTCTGCACAAAACACACGAGCCCTCACCCGAAGATCCGCGTCACACGCCTTCGAGTGAGGGCTTTTTTCGTCCTTTTCCGTTCCCCGTCGCAAGGAAACCCGCTCCTTCGAAACAAGGCTGCTTCTCGCGCTTCAAGTCACTGCATCACCACCGAAAAAAGACGAGGTCCCTGTCACTTCCTCCCTTGCCTCGGATCCGACCTTGCGGGATAATCACGGCAGTGAATCGACGGAGAAACGTGCAAAAGGCATGCTCTCTCTTTAATGTATGTGATGCCGAGGGCGGATCATCCTCATGTCATCCAGGAAAGGCGGTGCTCATCCATGGCAAGAGCGATTTTCAAAACTCCCGAAAGCGCTTTCCCGCAGAACGGAAGAAGAAATGTTCATCTCCACTCCCGGACAGGCCGCATCGAAGGCACACGAGACGCCTCTCACAGGAAGAGCGCCTCGGAGCGTAACCGCCTTTACGAACGGATCTCTTCCCGACGACAGGACCATCACCCCGGGAAGCACCCTCTTCTCCGCTGGTTCCTGTTTCTCCTTTTTCTCGCTCTTTTTTCCTTCTCCTCCCTTGACTGTGCCTCTTTCGCCGACACGGCAACGAAAAATGTCCCCGCGATGTCCGAAAACGAACTTCCGGCACTGGAATTCGACGGGCAAGAGGCACTCTCCGGCGGAGTGGAGCAGATAGAGGCGCTGCTCCATGATCTCGGCGTCGATCAGGAGGGCACGGAGATTCTCCGGCAAATCCAGCCGGAAAAACTCCAGGAATACCTGGACGTCTATTCGGAACTCGTCCGTGTCCGGGAACGTGCGGAAAAATATTTTGAAGACGTGTCGGGTCAAACACCAGATCCCCGTCCCCTCACGGGACTGCCTCCTCTCACGGGAGATCCCCGCTTCGACGCTTCCCAGGGAAAGGCCTTTCTGGCGGAGGCGGAACAGCAGCGCGTCAAGATCCGACAGACCCTCGAGTTCCTCAAGAAAGCCCCGTTGCACGAGACGGGCTTCGATGCGGAGACGGAACGGAGGCTCTATCGCGTCCGTTTCGAACGCGCCCACTGGAAGATCGTCCAGGATGCTGCTCCGCGAATACGAGCAACCTTCGCCTCCCTGAACATACCGCTTCCCAAGGACCTCTCCCGAAGGGAAAACGATGCGGCGGCGCACATCGCCGCACTCTTCCGGGAAGAGGCGCAGATTCTGCGACATTTCCGCGAGGGGGAACCAGCGGGAACGAGCACGTCGGAACTTCCTCCGTTGACTCCGGCGGAACCTGTTTCGGAGTTGCCCATCCTTCCTCCTCTCCCGGAGGAGCCGGAAATTTCCCCGACCACCGCGTCCCGCACAGTCCTGCTGGAAAGACCCGATTCCGGAGAACCCGTCGTTCCGGGAATTCCCGTTCTCCTCCGGGCCGCTCTCGATCCGGAGGGCGGAGCACCTTCGGAAAGAGTGGTCTATCGTTTCGAATCCTCTCCGGCGGTTCCCTTCACCGCTTCGGCGGAGGCGACACCGAACGAGGTAACCGCTCTCTTCCCCGAGGCGGGAACCTATGCCATCCGCTGCACCGTCCTCGAACAGGGCGAGGATTCGCTCCACCCTCTGGGCACCTCCGAGGAATTCCTTCTCAACGTGGAACCCCTGGCACTTTCCCTCTCCGCCCTTCCCGAAACACCTTACGTTGGACAGGAAGTGACGGTAACGGCTCACATCTCCCCCGCCATTCCCGAGACAAAACGGGCCATCCTCTGGGAAACGGAAGGTGCCGCGGCGGCGGGTAAGGACGAGGGAACGGCCTTTCTCTTCCGCTCCCTCAAGGCCGAAGAAGCCACCCTCACCGCCCACCTCACCGCCGGAGACATGGGGGGAACGCTCGCCTCCGCCTCCATATCTCTGCAGATCCACCCTTACGACGTGACGGTCGACCTTCTCGGCCCGGAGGAGCCCAGGGCCCGGATCTGGAAGCCCGCTGAGGGGCTCGTCCCTCTGAAAGAAGAACTCGCGGTCTTTGAAAAGATGCGCGTGCGCGCCCTCATTTCCCCCGATTTCGATGGAGAGGTGCTTTTTTCCTGGGCCACCAACGAAGGGTCCTCCGTCGTAGGCGAACTCCATGGTGCGGAGACGGCGTTCTCCAGGCACACCACCGGAGAGTGCGAGGTTCTCGTGACCGCCACCGACCGGGAGGGAACCGAACTCGGACAGGGCAAGGCCGTTTTCTCCGTCACCGTGGACGAAAAAACCCTTGAGGACGCCACGAAACGTGCCGACGCCGCGAAAAAGTTCGACGAGGGACTGGCCGCCTGGGCACGGGGCGAGGGGGTGGAAGCCGTCGCCCTGCTTCGCGAGGCCCACGCACTGGACCCGGAAAACATGGCTGCCGCGGCGGAACTCGCCCGGGTCAGCGCGGAATTCGAAGAACGACAACGCGCTGCGGCACTCTCGATCGAGGGGGATGCTCTCGCCGCGGAAGGGCGCATCGAGGAAGCTCTGGAACGATACGAAGCAAGCCGCGTCATCCTGGCCGACCCCGAGACGGATCAAAAAATCGCGGTGCTGACAACACGCGTTCAGGAACGACAGGAACGCCTGGAGCGCGCAAAGGCTCTCCGGAGCGAGGGCGAGGATCTGCTGCACAAAGAACAGATCGCCCAGGCCCTGGCAAAATTCCGGGAAAGCTTTGCCGCAGCCTCCGCCCCGGAGGTGGCGCAACAGATAGACGCTCTTGAGACACGCCTCTCCAAGGCCCGGGAACTCATCGCCGAGGGCGTGACCCTGCAGAAAGCTCAATCCTACCCGGAGGCACTGGAGAAATACCGGGAGAGCCTCACCTTCGTGAAAGACCCGAAGATCGCCGAGTACGCGCAGAAACTCGAAGAACTCCTCCGCAGGGAGGAAGAACGGCGGCGCAGGGAAGCGGAGGAGAAACGACGTGCGGAAGAGCAGGCCCGCCTTGCCGCGGCGAAAAAACTCCGCGAGGAGGGGGCGGCCCTGCAGAAGGCGGGACACCTCGCAGAGGCCGTGGCAAAGTACCGGGAAAGCCTCCCTCTTCTGGCGGACCCGAAGCTTGAGGAGCACATCCGCATCCTCGAAGAGCGTCTCCGCCGCATCGAAGCCCGGGAAGAGGCAAAACGGCAGGAGGAGGAACGCCGCAAGGAAGAAGCCCGCCGCGCCGAGGAGGAACGACGGCGCCTCGAAGAGGAGCGGAAGAACGAGGCGACCCGCCTCGTTCGGGAGGGCGTGGAACTGCAGAAAGCCGAGCGTTACGAGGAGGCCATCGCCCGTTTCCGGGCAAGTCTGTCCCTCGTCAGGGACCCCAGGGTGGAGGAACATGTGACGAAACTGGAAGCTTACGTGGCGGAACTTTCCAAGCACACCACGCGCCCTGTCGCATCCCCCACGCCGGTGCCGTAACGGCGCATGGTACGGTGAAAGCGATTTCTCCCGGCGCGAAAAGCCTCCTCGACGGGAAAAAGGAGACGGCTTCCCCGTCTCCGGCTAAAAGGCGGAACACATCAGGCCGAACAAGCACTCCGAAGACCGACCAAGGGAGGATGCGTTCATGAAAAGATCCGACGCACAATCCTGGAGTACCCGTTTTACCCAACGGCCCTCGCAGGGAAGGAGGAAAGCCTTCGCCGCGCTTCTTCCCCTTTTCCTCCTGTTCTGCGCCGCTCTCCTCTCCACGCCCGGCACAGCGGCGACACGGACCGATACACTCTACAAGCAGGCTCTCCAGGCCTACGGGGACAGAAACTACGAGAGGGCCGTCGTTCTCTACCGACAGATCCTCGAGGCGGAGCCGAGAAATGCTACGGCTTACGTGGACCTCGGCCTGGCCCTGAAGGAGATGGGAAAACACGAAGAGGCCGCATCGGCCATCCGCCAGGGACTCGCCGTGCGTCCCGGAATGGTCATGGGACACTACTACCTGGCCTCGACGCTGGTTTCCCTGGAGCAATGGGAAGAGGCCTCCGAGGCACTCGACGCGGCGCTCGCCCGAAAACCGGACCTGGAATTCTTCGGTGAGACGAACTATCTCCAGGGCATCATCGCTCTCGGCCTCGGACGCTTCGGCGAAGCCAGGGAAGCGCTCGAAAAGGCGCGAAACAGCAATCCCGGCCTCGCTCCCGCCGTGGACATGGCCATGGCGAAAATCGCGAGGCAGGAAGCATCCGCAACGCAGAAACCCGCCACCATGCCCACACCTCCTGCGACGGAAGGACTACCGGGAGGTTTCGCATCTCCCACTCCGGCCCCACCGCTCCCTTCCGGGACGGCATCCCTACCGGCACCGTCGCCGACAGCGGAGGAACGGATCACTTCCGTCGAAGAAGGACTTCCTTCATTGGAGGATTTACTCCCCCCGCCGCCGCCACTGGGCGGCACAAGCTCCCGGGAGGACACGCTCCCTCCGCCGCCGCCGCTGCCTGAACCGACGGAACCTCCACCTCCCGTTGGAGACACGCATCCCTCGCCGGCGCCACCGCCGGGGAGCCAGGACGAATTGCCCCCACCGCCGGTGCTGGATCTTCAGGAAAACACCACGGCAGACCGGACACCCCGGGAGCAGACTGCGGACCCGCTGAACGCCTCCGGTCCGCCGGACTGGATCGAAAAAACTCCTCCGCTCCCGCTGGAGGAACAGGAGCGCCTCGCGACGGAACTCTTCAGGACCCTGGCGAACACTGATGCGGACCAGATCGGGACCTTCATCTCCCTGTACGATCGGGTCCTCACCGAGTGTCCCGACGCGCAACGCGCCCCCGAGGCACTCTGGAGGCTTTCCAACCTCTACCTCCTCGCCTACGACGCGCCGAAGTTTCCCCAGGTCGCGCTTTCACTCGAGCGCCTTCTCCGTCGCTACCCCTCCTCGTCCTTCGTTCCCGATGCGCGCAAACGCCTGCTCAGGGCCTACGAGGAGATGGAACACTTTCAGAGGACATTCCCCCTCTACGAGGCGATTCTCGCGGAGGAAACGGCCATGTCCGACGAGGATTTCACAGCCTGGGCGGTCGGATACGGACAGAACCTGGAAAAAACGGGCGACACCGCGAAGGCCAAGGAATGGTACGGCAAGGCTTTGGAACGGGACGCGGGCAAGGAGACCTTTTCCGCCCGCATCGCCCGGGAGCGCCTTGACGCGCTCCGGTGAAAGTTGCTGCGGGAAGGCCTGGCGAATTTTTCCAAGAGCTGCCCTTTGCGACCGATTCTCAAGAACGCAAAAGGCGACGGAAGTAGTTTTTTCCGTCGCCTTTTATCGTACAGCCCCATCGCGACGCACTCGATGAAACCCTCCGCGTACGGCAACTCCAGGGAAGCTCTGCATAAAGC
>NZ_JARKPW010000147.1:0-34951 GCF_029975095.1 Aminiphilus sp. | reverse complement strand
CGGGGTCATCGCGGTGCTCTGTTCGCTGCTGGAGGACCCGGAGATCCGGCAGGTGTGGAAGCGCCTCTTCGATCCCTTCACCTATCTGGTGGGGGCGTCGAACGACAACTCGTGGTACGACTTCGGCCCCGTGACGGTCCGGAACTTCGCCGGGCTGCCCCTGGGGGACGAGGCGGCGCTGCGGCTCTACAACCGGGCGCTTCTCGCCGCGGCAAGGCCGCCGCTCATCGTGGGGGTGCCCGCTCCGCGCACCGGGGCGTCCCAGGAGGAGCGCGAGGAGGACGCCGTGGGATTCCGCTTCATCGGGCGGCGTTTCACCTTTGATGCGCTGGTGTTCAACATGCTCACGGCGCCGCAGACGGGGAGCGAGGAGCTGCCGCGCAATCTTCCCGATCCGCTGGACGTGATGGCGGTTCTCGGCTCGCCCGCGGCGCTCGGGGAGACCGGCGCCTTCGCCCGGTACGCCCGGTACGCGGAGAATCAGGCGGCGCTGCGCAAGCGGTGGCTCGCCTTCGGGGACGACCCTCTGTCGCGCAATGTCTACAGCGATCTGTTGCACCTGTTCTCGGACTACTTCGCTCCCACGGAGGGCGGGCAGTTCTTCAGCCGCACCCCCGAGTGGGAGTACAAGAAGCTGGTCACCGCGTCGGCGGCCTGGGCGGAGCTGAAGCACGACACCATCCTCTACGGCGAGCAGTCCGGAGCGGAGATGGGCGACGGCGGCGACGTGTGGTACGCGCCGGACTATCTGTTCCCCGAGCCGCGGGGGTACGTGGAGCCCGCGCCCCGTCTCTTCGCCGGGCTGGCCCGTGCGGCGGGCCGGGTGCGGGATTTTCTGGCCGAGGCGGGGTGGGATGACGAGGAATATCCCCGGAAGCTGGAGACGTTTGCGGGGCTGATGGGGCAGCTTGCGGACATTGCGGGACGGGAGGTGCGGGGCGAGCCGCTGGGCAGCGGGGATTTCCGGGTCATCCGGGAGTTTCCCGCGGCGCTCGACCGGGACCTGCTCTTTCCCGAGGACATGTCCGGGCTCTATCCCCCCTACATGGAGGACGTGGTTGAGCGACTGCGCATGGCCCTGGCGGCGGACGTCGCCACGGACTACTTTGAGGGGCGGGTGCTCTACGTGGCCACCGGCGCGCCCAAGGTGCTCCACGTCTTTGTGGACGACCGCTGGGGCGGCCCGCGGGTGACCCGGGGCGCCGTGTTCTCCTTCTACAGCTTCGACCGGCCTCTGTCGGAGGGGCGGCTTTCCGACGAGGAGTGGAAGGAGATGGTCTACCGGGGCGATCCCGCGGGTCTGGACGCCCTGCGCCCCGACTGGACCCGCCGCCCGGAGAGGTGATGCGGAGGGCGGAAAGCGCGGGTGGGGCGATGCGGAGGGGAGTCGCGGTGAAGCGGGCGGCGGCGACGACGAAAGAGCGCGGCGTGGCGGAAACGGCGGGCGGCGGTTGCGGCGCTGGTTCCGTCCCCGGTGCCGGGGCGTGCCCGCCCGGTTGCCCTCTGTCTCTGTACGGCGGCGCCCGTCGCGTGCTTGCTGTTGCCGTGCTCGTTGTTGTCGCGTTCGCCGCCGCGTTCGCCGCCGTCCTTGCGCCTGCGGCTGCGGCGCCGGATGCCGTGGCGGAAGTGGAAGCGGCGGGGTCGAAGGCCGCGGAGGGGGAAAGTCCGGCGGTCATGGTCTGCCCGCCCCTGCCGGAGGGCATCCGCCGCGCCCTTGCCGCGGCGGGGACGGGTGAAGGTGCGGCGCCTGCGACGGGAAAGACGGCGGAGGGCGTACCTCCGGAGGATGCGGGTTTTTCCGGGGGCGACGGTGCCGCGGAGGGCGCGGAGGGTGCGGCGGATCGGGATAACGCGGTTTCGCCTGCCGTGGCGGGGGGCATCGTTCCCCATCACGATCCGGCGGGAGCGATGATGCTGCGCTTCTACGACGCCCTCGCCGAGGCCGTTCCCGCGCCGGAGCGGATCATTCTCATCGCCCCGGACCACTACCGGGCCGGGCGGAGCCCCGTCTCCACTTGCGGGGCCGACTGGCTCACCGAATTCGGCCTCCTTTCCGCCGACCGGGAGGGCATTGCGGCCCTCACCGGGGCTGGGCTCGTGGAACGGCAGGATCGCCTCTTCCGGAGCGAGCACGGCATCACGAACCATCTGCCTCTGCTGCGCCGCACCTTTCCCGGCGCGACGGTGCTTCCCCTCGTGGTGCGCAAAGGGTTGTCCGACCTGCACCTGCTTGCCCTGCGCAAGGCCCTGCTCCCTCTGGTGGAACGGGGCGGCCTGATCCTTTTGAGCATGGATCTCTCTCACGGCAAAACCCCCGCCGGAGCCGCCGCCGAGGACGCCCGCACGCTTCCCGTCCTGCGGGAACTCCGCACCCCGGCCCTGCGCGGCCTCGACCTGGACTGTCCCCGGGGCGCGGCGCTCCTCTTCGCCCTTCTGCGGGACCTGGGCGCCACGCAGGCGCGCCTTCTCGACCACACCGACTCGTGTCTTCTGCTGAACGACGGCCGTTCCCCCTGCACCAGCTACGCCACGCTGCTCTATCTGCGCCATTCGTGCGGGCAGCGGGGCGCTCCTTCGGCCCGGTAGCCCCGGAGGTCTTGCCCGGTCGTTGCGGGAAAGGTGTGGATGTCGTTTCATGGGAGACTTTCCTGAGAGATTTGCTGAGGAGAGTTTCTCGGGCAATGCTCTTGGAAAATTTTCCAGGGAGATCTTTCTGAGAGATTTTCTTGGGAAATCTCCGGGGAACTGGAGCTGAATCCGGAATGAATTTCCGCGCCATCCCGGGCGCGGCCTCACTGAAGGGGGCGGGGGAAGAGGATGGCGGCGGCGCGGGAGAAGGGGACGTAGACTCCGGCGAGGCGGCCCCAGCGGGCGGGGGTGGGGCGCAGGTCGAGGTGGAGAAAGCCTCCGTCGTAGATGCCGATGCCGCCGAAGAGGCCGAGGGCGGCGGCGAGGTCGTAGGCGCGTCGGAGGGTGTGGCCCTGGAGAAGCACGTCCGCGGCCTTTCCTTGTGCGTGCATGCCCGGTGTGGTTTTGCGGTGTTCCTCCGGGTGGTCGGGGCAGCGGTAGCCCGACAGGACGATGATGGGCCGCCCGGCGAGGTCGCGCAGGGCCTGGAGCGCGGCGGGCAAAGCCGGGTCGAGCCGCAGTGCGCCGCAGTGTTTGCAGGCGAATTCGCGGGAGGAGAAGTTGCGCGTCAGGTCGCTCACGGGGCGTCACGCCTCGGGCGCGCCCGGTGCTGGTGCCGGTGCCGATGCGCTTGCGGGGGCGTGTCCCCGGGGGTGTTCGAGTGCGTGGGCATACCCATGTCCGGGTGCACCGGCGGCTCCGGGGGAGAAGTCCGGCGCGGTGTTCCGGGAGAGGTGGGCCTCGAAGCGGGCGACCTTCACTTCCATGCAGTGGCGCAGTTCGGTGATGGCCTCGGTGAGGTCGGTCATTTTCTTTTCGAGCCGCACAAGCAGGTAGGCCGCCACGACCACGGAAAAGCCGTGCTGCAGGATGAACTGAAGCAGTTCCCCGAGTTCCGTCGTTCCTCCGTTCATTGTATCACCTCCACAAAGAAAAAGCGGGGCGAAGGCCCCGCATCCTGACCGCATGGATCAGCCGATGAGTTTGGTGGTGGTCCGGGAGACGAGCTGCGCCCCCACGATGGTGTCGGGTCCGGCGGTGAAGACTTCGCTGTCGATGATGGCCTGCATGGCGGTCTGGACCTCCAGGGCGGTGAGATCCGTCCTGGGATTGGAGAGGGAGATCCGCCACTCCTTGCCGCTTGCGAGGCCGAAGATGAGGTAGAGGATGGTCGTCACAGAATGCACCTCCTTTCGTTACGTTTCACGATGTCCCACGCCGTTTGTATTGCGTCACGCGGAACAGGTTTTTGTGCGCGCCCGGGCCGGTCGTCACACGGCTTTTGCGCAGGTCGAGGGGCCGGTTTAGGCCGTCACGAGGTTGGTGGCCACGATCTGCACCTCGTTTCTGGGGTACAGGCAGAGCCCCGCAAGGGCGTCGGCTGTGGCGTCAACGGCGTCGGCGTCCGCGGCGGGGTCGATGCGCTCCAGGAGAGGGACTTGGTCTTGGGTTTGCCCCACTCGTCGCTGCCGGTCTGCACTTTCAGGACCATGCGCGCTCCATCGGGAAGAAACGTTGCCATCGTCGGTTCACCTCCATTTTGTTTTGGTTTGGCGCCTGCACACACTATACCGCACCGCTTCGCTGCGTCAATAGCATAAAGCGATGACTGCGGCGAGTTTCGACGCGGCTTTGTGCGAGCGGCGAGGAAACGAGGGTGAAAGGGGTGGAGCGGTGCCGGAAAAAGAGGCGGGGCGGGGGAGTGAGAGGGAATGAGGGGAGGGGCAGCGAGAGAGGCGGGAGAGGGGGGAGGAGTGACGCTGGGAGGTAGGGAGGCGGGAGGGGCAGCGTAGGGGCGCGAAGCGTTTGAAGAAAAATGGAGAGGGAGTTTTTCAGAGTTCGCTCAATGCTGTTTCGGAAATCTGTATCAGAGTCTGTTGCGTGTACGCCGCCCGTTCAGATTGCACGTCGCGGATAAAGCTCGCCAGTGTTGCGTGTCTGTTTTTCTGGATGTTCAAGGGGTAGGGGTGGGTGCAAAGTTCGCGGGCTTCCAAGTCCTCCGCTTCATGCCGAGAGTTGGTTGTTTGCCAACAGACATGGAGAGTGTCGAAATAGCCGTCGATCGTCTGTTGTCCGTCTGCATACGCGAAGTTGTTCAATGCGAGCAGGGCCAACCGGAGTGTCGAAAGAGACTTCAACAGCAGACAACGCCGCGTCAGTTGCTGAGCTGCGTGCTCTTTTATACGTCGTTTGAGGTCGTTTGCTATGCCGCAGTAGAGAGGCATGTTCTCTCCCGGTGGGAATAACAATCCTTCGCACATCGCGGTAATGCAGAGTGTCTTGAGAGCTGTGCGAGGGAAAAACCACCAGTAAATGCCGGGCGACGAAGGGATTCCAGACCATCTTGAGTTTCGAAGAAGCGATAACAGCTGTGGTGCAGTCATTCCGGTCACTTCCTGCTGACGGCGGTGCCTCTTTTACCGCCCTTGTCCGCGGGGGATTTTCCGTCGCGGGGGTGCGGCGCCTTGCGGGGCTGCGGTGTCGGGGGTTCTTCGTCCGCGTGGGGGGACGACAGGGCGGCGGCAAGCCTGCTGTTGAGGTAGCGGTTCAGGCTCATCTTTGCTTCGGCGGCGCGGATGGTGAGTGCGCGGTGCAGCGCGGGGGTGGTCCTCAGCGCGATCTTGCCGGAGCAGGCACGGTTCACGAGCGGTTCCGGGATGGGCTCTCCGGTTTTTTCCATGTCCCGGACGACAGTGGACACGAGGCGGCGAATTCCGGAAAAAGCCCGGGCCGGAGTCGGCGCAAGCCAGGAAAGGCTGGGAAATTCGGTGCAGAGCCCGACGTGTTCGCCGTCCTCGGGCGACCATTCCACTCGGTAGATGTAGCGCGAAACGTTCTCTTTCATCGTCGGTTCTTCCCTTCTTTCTCGTTCTTTCTTCTTTCCCCTTTGCCTTCGCCTTTCTCTTTCCCCTTGTCTTCGCCTTTGCGTTCGCCGCTCACCTCTTCGCGAAGAAGGCGATCGATCGCTGCAAGCACCTGCCGCACCTGGTAGGTTTTTGCCCTGCCGTTTCCGTCGGCCTGGATGGTGACGCGGGGATCTCCGGCCCAGGGTGTCCTGAAGACGGCGTGGCTGCCTCCGCGCTGCCTGGCGGGGCCGAAGTATGCTGTGCAGAGGTTTTCCAGGTCTTCGTATCGAACGTCGGAAGGATTGTTCCGCACGTTCGAAAGAAGTTTCTCGTGCCTGCTCATGGATGGATGATAGCACTATTGATAGCATTCTTCAACGACCGACGGCGAGAGAGGCGGGAGAAGGGGGCCTATGGCGAGGGAGGCGAAGAGGAGCGGGACGGCGGCGAAGCCACCGGCGCGCAGAGGCGGGGCGGGGGAGTGAGAGGGAACGAGGGGAGGGGCGTCGCCGGCCGCGGCGGGGAAGGCGCATTTCTCAGGGGCCTTGCATCTCCCAAGCACCTTTGCTATCACCGACGAGCGCGCCGGGGCGTCGCCGGCGTCGTGTGTTTCAGCGGAACCAGTCCTTCATTTTTTCGCGTGCGCGGTCCCTGTGGTCGTCCCGGACGTGCGCGGCGACGAGCAGCATGACGGCGACGATCGCGCCGAGGTCGTCCGTGAAGCCGGCGACAGGGATGAAATCCGGGATCAGATCGACCGGCAGGATGAAATAGCCGAGGGCGCCCGTGATCGCGGTCTTCGCCCAAAGCGGCGTCGCCTGGTCGCGCATGACGTAGTAGAGGAGCAGCGCTTTTTCGACGAGCCTCGCTCCCGCACGGAGCGCGACTCGTGCAATTTTCGCCCGAAAGCCGTCATCGCTGAAACGGCGGCCGTATTTTTCGTATCCGCTCCGGGGGCCGTCGCCGTCGTCGACGATCTCCGGGTCGATCACGTCGCGTTTTTCGTCCACGTTCCGAACTCCCTTCGGCCGGTTCCGGCCGTCGTATCCGTATTGAGACAGTACAGTAGAGTATAGTCCGGAAACGCCGGGAGGGGAACCGGGGAAGGCGCCGGGGGCGGGGCAGGGGCCGGGAGGGGCAGCGTTATCGCGGATCAGAGTTTGAACCCCCCGGGAGTCTTCGGAGATATGGTCGCGGATTTCGATTTCCTGTTCCTCCACCTCTTCCGCGTTCCTCATGGTCTTTGCGTTCGCGTTCTTCGTGGACTCTCCGGAAGATGTGACGGTGATTTCGGCTTTGCCGTCTCCTTCGGCCTCTTTGGCGCTCTCGGTCTCTTGGGTGGCGCCGGTCGCGTCGGAGCCTCGGCAAGTCCCGGCGTTGCCCTCAGCCTCTTGGGCGGCGTTGGCATCTCCGGAAGCGGTCTCGCCTTCGGTGCTCGCGTTTTGGGGAAGCACATCGAGGGGCTTTCCCGTGGCGGCGTCGCGCACCGTAGGAAGAGCGTGTCCGTTCGCCCGGTTCGTGGCGGCGATGCGCCCGAGGCGCGCACCCTGGACGGTGTTCCAGTCCGCGTTGCCCGGGTCGTGAGCTTGTCCCGCCCGTACACTTCCGCCACTTCGCCCAGAAGTTCCAGAAAGGCCGGGCCGTCATCGGGAATCATGGAAGGTGCCTCCTTTCGTGGAAAATGCCGTCCGGATCGCCGCACATCTGGGCATTCCCCTTTTTGAGAGCGCCTCCGACCAGTTCGACGCCGTGTTCGTGCGCGTCGGATCGAAGGGGGCCATCGGAGTGAACCGCAACGCCTACTGGGCCCGGAGACGCTTCTCCGTGGCCCACGAAATCGGCCACGCCGTGCTGAATCACCCGCCGGTCAACGCCTGCTACGGCGAGGGCGCGGGCCCGAAACGCCCCAGAATCTACGACCGCGAGGCGGACCGCTTCGCCGCGGAGCTGCTCATGCCGAAACTCTTCCTCTCCCGGGAGTGGTTCCGCTACAGCGATGACGCCCTGGCGAAGCGCTACCATGTCTCCAATCAGGCCATGGAGATCCGCCTCCGGGAACTCGGCTTCCTGCGGGAATAGCGCCCCCCGGCGTGGTTGTTCCGAAGCGGCGTTTTGCGGAGCGTCGTGTTCGGAGCGTTGTTTTCGGAGAGGGAGCGCGCTATAGTGGTTATGTCGGTGGTTATGCCATAGTCTGAGTGCAGCTTTTTCATGGCTTCAGGGCACCGAGGGCGCTTGGGTTGCGGGGGTTTGGAGAATGGAGTCCCGAGGTTGCTGGTGGGTTTGGAATGCCGGTCCGTGCTGTGGCTGTCTCGGGGGCATGAGTATCCTGTTGTGAGGTGCCGGGATCCTTGGGCAAGGTGGGGTTGCCCGGGGTGTTCGGAGTCCCCGAAGTTGTGTGTGGGCTTGGAATGCCAGGCCGTGCTGTGGCCATCTCGGGGCTGTTACGCGACAGGATACACTGACCCTGTAACGACAGGGGAAACGGACCCACTCCTCTCGGAAAAGGGGGCTATGGTTCGTAAAGGGAGTACGCTTCCGACAGATCAACCAGATCGACCGGACCTACCGGAGGCTGGCATGCAGAGGACGGAAGACGTCTCAAGGAGTCTTCAACTGCATCAAAAAGGCTTTGGAAGTCTTCGCATAGCGGAAGAGTTCGGCATCAGCAGGAAATCGCCCCGCCCGGATCGAGCGGCGAGCGTGGGCGCCCGGGGGAAAACGACAGAGGAGGAATGACGATGGTGTGCGCGGAGGGTTCCTGTTCCATGGCTTCTTCGGTTTTTCCGGCCTTGTCGGTCGTGCCGGACCTGCCGGGCTTAGCCGTCCCGTCCGCTTCGTCCGCCGTCTCTGTCGTGGCGGTCGTGCCGGACCTGCCGGGCTTAGCCGTCCCGTCCGCTTCGTCCGCCGTCTCTCTCGTGCCCGCTTCTTTCGCCTTGCCGCCGGCCTTGTCGCTTGCCCCGATTCCGCCCGCTCCGTCCGCACCCGAGCCTTTCCCTTTCCCCGCGTCCGCCGCCGCCGGGACGACTTTCCCCGCGTCTGCGGGTCGTGCGCCCGCTCCGGCCGTTCCGCCTTCTCCGGCCACCGCGGGAGCGTGCGCAGCATGAGCGCCTCGACGGCCCTTCTTCTCGTCATCGTCGCCATCGCCCTCGTCGGTGGGGCATACAGCCTCGTCTCCCGCCGCCGGAGCCTGCCCTGCCCGGTGTGGCTCCGCGGGCTCGTCGAGATGGACAATCCCTTCGCCAAGGTGCACCAGGCCGCGTTCATCGTGGAGACCCTCGCCCTGTCGCCCGGCATGGTTGTTCTGGACGCGGGGTGCGGCCCCGGACGCCTCACCGTCCCCCTTGCCCGGAGCGTCGGCCCGGAAGGCCGCGTCGTCGCGATGGACATCCAGCAGGGAATGCTCGCCCGGGCCAGGGAGAAGACCCAGGCCGCGGGACTTGCGAACGTGGACTTTTTCGCCGCCGGTCTCGGCGAGGGAAAACTCCCCGCCGGCCACTTCGACCGCGTCGTTCTGGTCACCGTCCTGGGGGAGATCCCCGACCGCGCCGCCGCGCTCGCCGAACTCTTCCGCACCCTCAAACCCGGCGGCGTGCTGGCGGTCGTGGAGCTGATCTTCGATCCGCACTTTCAGTCCCGCAGTGCCGCCACCGCTCTTGCGACAGGGGCGGGCTTTCGGGAGCGCGCCTTCTTCGGCCGCCGGTTTGCGTACATCCTCCATTTCGAAAAGCCGCAGGGCCGCTGACGCCGGCGTTTCGCCGGAGCGGAAGAACCGGACGCCCTGCCGCGCCACGGACGGGACGCCTCTTCAATCGGGCTCGCCCACCGCGGCGAATTGCGCCGCTGCGCACCGCACCAGAACGCCGAGGGCGATCCCCGGGGTCTGCGGCGGCCGGGTGCCGCACGCCGTGTTTCCGCGGCCATGCATGCCGCCGCATCCGCACGCCCGGCGCCGCGCCGCGGCGGAAGAACCGGACGCCCTGCCGCACTGCCGCATGCGCCTTTCGGAAGGCGGACTTGCGCCCCCCGAAAGGCGTCGGTTCGTGCATGGCCGTTTCCGCGTCCCGGTCACTGCACCTCGCCGGTGAACTCCCGCCTTGCCGGTACGTCACAGACCCCCTTGCCGGGGTGGCGTGACCTGGGAATGCACGGAACGGACACCCGCTCGTCGGCTCTGTTGATTCTGTAGCACCCCTTCGAGAGGGTGTCACCTCCGGACGAAATCGCCCTCCTCTCTTCTCCCCGTCGTGCGACGGCGGTCGTCCGTGTGGCGGAATGGGCGAACACCGCGATGCAGAAAAAGACGAAGGCCAAGAGAAAAACACGCAACGCGAATGCACGGGACTTCATGGGTCCTTTTCCTCCTTTCTTCTCGGAAAGAGCGTTCTCTTGCTCGGCAGCGCCCTTCGGGACCGCCGTTTCTCCGAGGAGCCGTCCTTCGGGAGCGCCGCTTCTCCGAGGAGTCGCCCTTCGGGAGCGCCGCCCTTCGGGAGCGCCGTTCCTCCGAGGAGTCGCCCTTCGGAAGCGCCGCTTCTCCCAAGAGTCGTTCTTCCGTAGCGTGTGGATCGATTGTCCCGGTAACGTTCCGTCGGAACCAGAGGATGGCGGAAGGGAAGCATCCCCTTCACTTCAGAAAGAGAAGCAAAAAGCTGCCGTCACGACCATTTCTGCAGAAATCGCGACAGCGTTTGAATGTAGAATGGAACGGTGGACCGCTGCCCGGCACGGCGGAGTTTTCACACCAGACGCGGGAGCGCGTGCCTGCGGTGCCCTGTAACCGCCCGGGTCGCCTTGCATCACCGCATCACCCGGTATCACCCGGCATCGCCGGGGCAATTCCCTGCGCAACCGGCTGAAACTCTTTGTGGAATCGCCTGAGATATCCTGGAACCGCCTGGAATTGCCCTAAATCGCCCGGAAGATGTCCGTCTCGAAAGGAGAGCACCATGGGGCAGAGGAAAAGAGGCCTCGACGCGACCGACCTGAACATTCTTGCCGAACTTCAAAAGAACGCCCGGGCTTCTTTTACGGAAATAGGCCTTGTCGTCGGCCTCTCCGCGCCGGCCGTTCGCGACAGAATCAGGCAGATGGAGAGCCACGGCGTGATTTCCGGATACAGGGTGATCGTCAATCAGACCTTGCTCGGCAATCCGATACGGGCGATACTTGCCGTGCAGGTGAAACGGGAATACGGAAAATGGAGGGTTCCGGACAACGCGGTCACGGACATGTTCCGCAGCATGCCCGAAGTGCTTCGCTACTGGTCCGTGACGGGGGACGTGGACTTCATCATCGAGGTGGCCATGCCGTCGATGAAGCGCATGGAGGAGTTCCACCGGCGCTTGAACACCCTGGGTATTTTTACGACCTACATCATTCTGGAGGACTCGAACGACGCCGCGGAGCCCTCCGGGGCCTTCGGCCGGGGCTCCACGCCTCGGGCGCCGGAATGAGGGAGAAGGGCGGTCCGGCGCAGTCCCTTCGGAGCCTTCGGCGCCTTCGGTGCAGCGGCTACGGAGCGGTCCGGCGCTGGAGAGACCACGACGTCATTGCCGTGGCGGCGGTGAGACCGGCCGGCATCCGCACGCATCAGCCGCCCGCACGCATCAGCCGCCGCAAACCACGGTTCCCCGTGCCGCAGCATCATGCGCACCTCCCGCCCTTTTCCTCCCTGCGGCAGTGCGGTGATGTCACGGGGCGGAACCTTGCGCTTGACGTATCCGGAAGGCTGCTGTAGAATCACCTCTGCCGCGAAATGTTCTTTCGGGCGCCTGTAGCTCAACTGGATAGAGCAACGGACTTCTAATCCGTAGGTCAGAGGTTCAAGTCCTCTCAGGCGCGCCACTTATGCAGGTACTCGTGCTCGGCGATGTTTTTTGAAGATGCGTTGCAGCGTTTTCGTCTCAGGGGTACAGCCAGGGTCACAGCGTTTTCCCGGTCGTCTGTCCCGTGTCGGTTTTGGCGTGGTGAGCGTAGCTCAATTGGTTAGAGCGCTGGACTGTGGCTCCAGAGGCTGGGGGTTCAAGTCCCCTCGTTCACCCCACTTCTTTCTGCGCCCGTAGCTCAGTGGACAGAGCGGCGGACTTCGGATCCGTCGGTCGCGGGTTCGACTCCTGCCGGGCGCGCCAGTTTTCGTCGAATGTGGACCGTTAGCTCAACTGGCAGAGCACCTGACTCTTAATCAGGGGGTTGCAGGTTCGATTCCTGCACGGTCCACCATTTTTTTCGCCACGTCCGTTTCCGTCCGTAAAGAACGCAGGCCGCCGCAAGGGCGGCTTTTTTCGTCTTCCGCCGCTCCGGCTTCGTTGCCGTCGTCCTCATGCTCATGCGTCGTTCGCCACCCGCACCCGCTCTCCTCCGCACCTCGCCTTTGCGCCTCTTCGCCACCTTTCCCCTCCGCCACATGCCCTTTCCGCCACCTTCTCTCTCCGCCACCTTTCTTCTTTGCCATCTTCTTTCTTTGTCATCTTCTCTCTTCGCCGCCTTCTCTCTCCGCCACATGCCCTTTCGTCTCTCCACCTCGCCGCCTTCCCTCTTCGCCACATGCCCGTTCGCCTCTCCACCTCGCCGCCTCGCGGTGTTTCCGGCTCATTTCGATCGCGCCCGATCGGGTCGGTCCGCTTGTTGTTTTCCCGGCGTTCCTCGGGTATAGTTGAAATTGGCCGGTTCCAATGTGCCAGAGCGGCCCGGAATGCGCGGCGCCGGAGCCTGAAACGGAGCGGGCCGGAGAGGACGTGGACGAGCGCAGGCGCGGCGAGGGCGTGCGAGCACGGAAGGCCGGAGTGCAAAAGGAGAGGATTGCGTTGGAGCTTGACGTCAAACGGGGAAAGTCCATTCCGATCTACCTTCAGATCCGCAACCAGATACGGGAGATGATCTTCTCCGGCGTGCTGCCGGAAGGATACCGTCTGCCCCCGGAGCGCCGTCTCTCGGAGGAACTCGGGGTCAACCGGACCACGGTGCTCAACGCCTACCGGGAGCTGAAAGCCGAGGGGCTCATCGACTCCCACGTGGGGCGGGGCACGGTGGTCAAAAGAATGGATGGGTCCATCTGTCCGCTCCATCCGGCGACGAAGGCGCCTCTCCATTGGGAGCGCTACCTCCGCTACGCCGGGGAGGAGACGCACGAATCGTTTCTGCGGCAGGTCTCGGATGCGCAGCATCGCGAGGGATTCGTCTCCCTCTCCTGCGGCGAGGCGGACGCGCAGCTCTATCCGCTTGAGACCATCCGGGAGATTCAGGACCGCCTCTTTCGGGAGCATGGGCAGGACATCCTCCGGCTCACCTGCATCGAAGGTCTGAAACCCCTGCGGGAGGCCATCTGCAGCTTTCAGGAGGGGCGGGGCATCGCCGCCACCCCCGACGAAGTGCTCATTTTCTCGGGCTCCCAGCAGGCCCTCGACGTGGTCTCCCGGGCCTTCGTCGAGCCCGGCGACCTGGTGGTGGTGGAGGACCCCACCTACGTGAACTGCAAGCGCCAGCTCCGCTTTCTCGGCGCCCGGGTCGCGGGGGTGCCCCTCGACGAAGAGGGAATGCGCCTGGACGTGCTCGAAGGCATCCTCAAACGGCGGGCGCCCAAGTTCATCTACACCATCCCCACCTTCCAGAACCCCACGGGACATGTCATGTCCGTGGACCGGAGGCGGCGCCTGCTGGACCTGGCGGGGCGGTACCAGGTGCCCATCGTGGAGGACGACCCCTTCTACGACCTGCGGTACGAGGGAACGCCCATTCCAACCCTCAAGGCGCTGGACGAGAACGACTACGTGATCTACATCAGCACCTTCTCCAAATCCCTCTCCCCGGGATTGCGCGTCGGGTGGATCACCGCGCCTCGTCCCATCGTGCGACGGCTGGCCCAGGTGAAGAAAATCTCCGACCTCTCCACCTGCAGCCTCTCCCAGTGGATCGTCGACGGCTTTCTCCGGGGGGGCTTCTACCGGCCGCACCTCCAGACCATCCGGCAGGAATACGCAGGCCGCCGCGACGCCATGGTGCAGGCCCTGCAGCAGGGCGGACGGCTCGGCGGCCTGGAGTGGAACACCCCGAACGGCGGCTATTTCGTGTGGGTGCGCTTTCCCCGAGAGGTCAACTCCGCGGCGCTCCTCGCCAAATCCATCGAAAAAGGCGTCGCCTACTCCCCGGGGGAACTCTTCTCCGTGGAAGAGCGGGGGCACGGCTGCGCCCGGCTCAACTTTTCCGCCTCCAGCCGGGAGGAGATCGTCACCGGCGTTGGGCACTTCCTCCGGGCCTTCCGGGAGTGCTACCGCGGGTGCCAGACCGTGGTGAAGCAGGAGATCGAAGAACTGCGCCCCATCGTCTGACCTGCCCTGCCCTGCGGCCCGTCGCCCGGCTGTCTTGCGCGCCGTCCGCGGGACTGTCCTGCGCGCCGTCGTGCGGCTGCCGCACGACCTCTCGCGGACCGGCCTTGCGGCGGTCGCCGGCCGGTCTGTCGCCCGCAGTGTGCTCACGGTCTGTCGTGACCGCCCGCCCTGCGCCGGAGAGGCGCCGCCTATGCACCCCCCGAGGAGAAGGAGGTGAGACCCTTGCCCTGGCGTGAGCTGGAACACACCGCGGATGTCGGCCTGGAAGTGCGGGCGGAGACCCTGGAGGACCTTGTGGCCGAGTCCGCCCGGGCCTTCTATGCCCTTCTCTTCGGAGCAGAAGCCCGGAGCGACGCCTCCGTCGCCGTGCGTGCCCCCGACGTCGCCTCCGTCGCCGTGCGCCGCATCGAGGTGGAGGCCCTGGACGCGGTGGAGCTTTTCGTCTCGTGGCTCAACGAACTGCTTTTTCTGCTCGAAGTGCGCGGCGAGCGCCTGTGCCTCCGCTCGGTCCGCCTGACCGCCCGCGGTGCCGATGCCGCATGTGCCGCATTCTCCCTCGTCGTGGAGGGGAACGCCGTCGCCGCTCCCGTTCCCTCCCTCGGCATCAAGGCCGTCACCTACGGCGGAGCGCTGGTCCTGCCGGGGCCACCCACACTGCTGCGGCTCTTCTTCGACGTGTGACGTCCGCGCTCCCTCCGGCGGCCCGGCCCCCGCCCGCGAGAGCGGCATCCGCCCACCGGCACACACGTGTATCGGCGACATTCGCGCATGCGCAGCGAACGCTTCAATCAGCACACTCTTGCATCGTCCATGCTCGCGCATCGGCCTGCGCTTGCCCGAAGGAACGGCGTCCGCGCACCGGCGCGATGCTGCATTCCCCCATAGCGTGAGGAGGGAGAAATCCATGCGATCCCTGTTGCAGAGCGACGACGGCCTGCGCTGGACCCTGCCCCGGAGCGCCCGGAAGGGCATGCGCGTCCCCGGGCTGCTCTTCGCGGACGAGTACATCCTGGAGACCATCCTTGAGGAAAACGCCCTCGCCCAGGTGGCGAACGTGGCGACCCTGCCGGGCATCGTGGGGCGGAGCGTCGCCATGCCGGACATCCATTGGGGATACGGCTTTCCCATCGGCGGCGTGGCCGCCTTCGACACCGAAGAGGGCGTCCTCTCCCCGGGAGGAGTGGGGTACGACATCGCCTGCGGCGTGCGGCTTCTCGTGTCCCCCCTGAACGAGGCGGAACTCTTGCCGCGGCTGGAACCGCTGCTCTACGCCCTCTTCGCCGCGATCCCCTGCGGCGTCGGCGCCGGCGGCGCCTTCACCCTGAAGCCCCGCGAGCTGGAGGCGGTGCTGCTGCAGGGCGCCCGCTGGGTGGTGAACAGGGGATACGGCGACCTGGCCGACCTGGAGCGCACGGAAGAGCGCGGATGCTTCGCCGGGGCTGATCCCGGCGGCGTCTCGCCCAAAGCGCGGGAGCGGGGAGCCCCCCAGCTCGGCACCCTGGGATCGGGCAACCACTTCATCGAGATCCAGGCGGTGGACGAAATCTTCGACGAGGAGACCGCGCGCCGCTTCGCCCTCCGCCCCGGCGGCGTCACCGTCATGATCCACTGCGGCAGCCGAGGACTGGGGCACCAGATCTGCGACGACGCCATCAAGCTCATGGCCCGGGCCATGAGAAAATACGGCATCGCCGTTCCGGACAGACAGCTCTGCTGCGCCCCCCTCGCCTCCGACGAAGGGCGCGCCTACCTGGGGGCCATGCGTTGCGCGGGCAACTTCGCCCTGGCGAACCGGCAGCTCATCGCCGCCCTCGCACGGGAGACCTTCAGCCGCTTCTGGCCCGAAACGCCCCTTTCCCTCCTCTACGACGTGTGCCACAACATCGCGGGCATCGAGACCCACCGGGTGGACGGGCGCGCCCGCGAACTCTGCGTCCATCGCAAGGGCGCCACCCGGGCGCTTCCGCCGGGGCATCCCTCCCTGCCCCCGGATTTCGCCCGCACCGGACAGCCCGTGCTCATCCCCGGAAGCATGGGGACCCGCAGCCACGTGCTCGTCGGCACGGAGCACGCCGCCCGGGAGAGTTTCGCCTCCACCTGCCACGGCGCGGGGCGGGTGATGAGCCGCACCGGCGCCAAACGCGCCACCTCGGGCGCCGAAGTGCGGCGGGACCTGGAGGAGCGGGGCATCCGGGTGGTGGCTCACTCCGAGAGAACCCTCGTCGAAGAGGCCTCCCGGGCGTACAAGGACGTGGACAAAGTGGTGGAGGTGGTGCACCGTGCGGGCATCGCCCGGAAAATCGCCTCGCTCCGCCCCCTCGGCGTCGTCAAGGGGTGAGGCCGCACCCCCTTTCCCAGGGGGTGCTCCCTTTTTCAGCCCCCGCCTCCGGCCTGCTTTCCGGCATCGTTTTGAGGTTTCACGTTCGATTCCACATTCAGACTTGACGGGATGGGGCACCGTGCATATAATGTTCCTCGCTGGCCGGGCTGGCGGAAAGGTAGACGCATGGGACTTAAAATCCCAGGGAGCGAATCCATGCGGGTTCGAGTCCCGCGCCCGGCACCAAGAGGGTATCGCGGGGTGGAGCAGTCAGGAAGCTCGTCGGGCTCATAACCCGAAGGTCGCAGGTTCAAATCCTGCCCCCGCAACCAACGGCGGTGTAGCTCAGTTGGCTAGAGCATGCGGTTCATACCCGCAGTGTCACTGGTTCAATTCCAGTCACCGCCACCAGGGATTCAAGGCGGTTCACCGACCAGGTGGACCGCTTTTTTCGTATCGTCCACATCGTTTCTCGTATCGCCGGTTTTGTCGGTCGCTCTTCTCGCATTGCCGGTCGCCTTTGCCGCGTTGCCTGTGGCTTTCGGGGAGTGTTCGTCGCGTTTCTCCTCTCACCGTGGGACATCCTGCGCACGGTCCGTCTCATTCGCCCCCCGACGGCCCGCAGGGCTTGCGCATAGCGGCCCGCAAGGCCTGCACAAGTCTGGAGGAGTCCTCTTTTTCCGGAGGTGTTCTTCCCCCCGGAGGCATTTCCCCTTGCGCGAAAGGGAGAACCGTTCCGGCACCCGAACCCGCACCGACACCGATGATCCGAAAGGGGGCGAACTGCCATGGCGCGGCCTGATCCCGACTCCGCCGCCGATTCCCATTCCGCCGCCGCCGCCGGCAATTCCGGCCAGAGTTTTGCATTCGGCCCGGCTTCCGGCGCTTCTCCCGCATCGACTTCCCCCTCCGGCGCGCCGTCCGCCGCTGACGCGCCCGCGCCCGGCCCCGGAGAGCGTTCCGGCTCCGTCCCGGCGTCCTCTCGCGGTGCCACGCCTCCGCCCGCTCAGGAATCCGATTCCCCGTCTTCTCCGTCCGCTCGGGCCGACGCTTCCACTTCCGCCGCCGCGCCGCGCCTGCGCGTTCCCCCCAACGTGGCCCGGGCCTTCCGCGAGGCGGGAAAGCGCCAGGGGTGGTGGCAGTGCGCGGATCCCCTCGTCGTGGCCGTCTCGGGAGGCGGCGATTCCATGGCCCTGCTCCTGCTCTTCGCCGCGCTCTGGCACCGGGAGCGACTTGTGGTGGCCCACCTGGAGCACGGCATTCGCGGCGAAGCGTCCCAGGCGGACGCCCGCTTCGTGGAGGAGTGGGCGCGGCGCCTCGACCTTCCCTTCGAGATGGAGCGGGGAAACGTGCTCCGCCGCAGAAAAAAGGGTGAGAGCGTCGAGGCCGCGGCGCGGCGGATCCGCTACGCCTTCCTCGACGACGTGCGCCGCCGCCGGGGCGCCCGCTGGGTGGCCACGGCCCACACCCTGGACGACCAGGCGGAGTCGGTGCTGCACCACATCCTCCGGGGGACGGGCCTCCGGGGGCTCGCGGGCATCGCCGAAGTGCGCGCCGGATTCGTCCGGCCCCTGCTCCGTCTGAGTGGGGAAGCGCTGCGCCGCATGCTTCGCGACTCCGGCGTCCCCTGGTGCGAGGACGCCACCAACCTGGAGACCACCTACCTGCGCAATCGCCTCCGCCGGAAGGTCCTTCCCTACCTGGCCGAGACCGTCAACGAGAACGCCCTGGCTCATCTCGCGGCCCTCGGAGAGGACGCCGCCGAGGCGGAGGCGCTCCGGCGGCGGCGCACCGCAGCGCTGCTGCCCACCCTGAGGGCGGATCTTCCCTACGGCAAGTGCGTCTGGCGCGTCGCCGCGGCCCGCCGGCTGGAGAGCTACGACCTGCGCCACACCCTGCGCGACGAGGGCGAGCGCCTCGGGCTGCCCCTGCTCTCGCGTCGCCGCCTGGAAGAGCTGGAGCGGCTGCTTTGCACCTCGGGAACCTGGCGCTTCCAGTGGAGCGGCGAGGAGGAACTTCTCTGCGGCGGGGGCTTTCTCTGCTGGGGCAACCGGTCCATGCTCGTTCCGCCTCCGGAGGCGCGGCTGGAGCTGACACTCTGCCCCCGGCCGAACCGTGCGGCCACCCGGGGAACGCTCCGCTGGGGGACATGGCGCGTCCGGTGGAGCCTGGAGACACTGGACACCCCGGAGACTTCGGCACCTCCGACAGCCCAGGAACCCATGAAAACCCTTGAGTCCCTGGAAACTCAGGTATTCCCGGCACCTTCGGCAGCTCCGGAGGCCCCGACAACCCCCGCCGTCTCCGCCGTCTCCGTCGTTCTGCGTTCCGTGGAGCACCTCGACCTCGCCCCGGAGGCGAAAGCCCGCGTGCCCTGGTGGTGCCGCCCCGGAACACCCGCCGTCCTTCTTCCCGGCCGGCCGCCCCTGATTCCCCTGTGGCATTCCCCGGAAACGTCAGCGTCATCGGCGGAATCCCCCGTCTCCGCTGCGGCATTCGAGGCAAAAGCTCCCACTCCGACTTCATCCTCCGCCCCGGCCCCGGCCTCCGCCCCGACCTTCGCCCCGGCTGCGCCGTCCGCTTCGGACCGCACCCCGGCGCCTTCGCCGGGGCCTGTCCCCACTCCGGATTCTGCTCCGACTTCGGGCTCCGTTCCGACTTTTGTCGCGAAATCCGCAACGGATACTCCCGCAACGGATGCGGATGCCTCCGCCGCAAGGGCTCAGCTCTTTTGTTTCGCCTCTTTTCGGAATCATGCTAGAATAACAAGGTTCTCCGTCGTCCTGGAACAAACATCGGAATAACCCGTCTGAAGTATCGTGCCGTCATGCCGTGCGTTTGCGCCGCAGTCCGTTTCCGGAGGCCCGCACCGAACGACATGTCGTGCCTTTGCGCCGCAGTCCATTTCCGGAAGCCCACACCGGAGTTTCCTTCCGGAACACGGCGCCGGGGTACCGTTTCCCGACGCGGGAGACGTGCCGACGGCACCGAGCGGCCGAGCCAAAGACGGCGGCGTGAAGATGTGCGGAACATGCGGCGCACGGGAGAGACTGTGTGCGAGAGAAGAGGGGAGCGTCGGTGCGAATGGCGTATTCTGTGGGGGAGATCCTGCTCTCTCGGGAGCAGATCGCGCAGCGCGTTCGGGAATTGGGGGATGAGGTGTCCGCCGCCTACGAGGGGCGGAATCTCGTCGTCGTGGGCATCCTCAAGGGCGCCGTGGTGTTTCTGTCGGATCTCGTGCGGACCCTGCGTCCCCAGGTGGAGGCATCCCTCGACTTCATGGCCGTGTCGTCCTACGGCGCGTCCACGAAGACCACGGGAGCGGTGAAGATTCTCAAGGACCTCGACGCGGACATCAGAGGAAAACACGTCCTCGTGGTCGAGGACATCGTCGATACGGGGCTCACCCTGTCCTACCTTCTCAAGATCCTCGAAGAGCGCGAGCCGGAATCGTTGGCGGCGTGCGCGCTGCTCGACAAGCCCGAGCGGCGGCTGGCCCCCGTGGCGGTCCGCTTCTGCGGGTTCTCCATACCCGACGAGTTCGTCGTCGGCTACGGACTCGACTGCGGCGGGCGGTGGAGGCACCTTCCCGACATCCACAAGGTCGAAACGACCGACTGACGGCGGCCCCGCTCGGAGAACAGTCCGACCGGCGGCGGCCCCGTCCGAGGACGGCGGACCGAAGACGAAAAACTGAAAGGGAGTGGTTTCGGTTTGAAACGACTGGTGAAGAACCTGGGATTGTACCTGGTCCTCATCGTCCTGGTCGTGAGCATCGTCAACGTATTCCTCGCGCCGACGAAGGGACCTGTCGAGGCCCGTCCACTGAGCTACAGCGCTTTTCTGCACCACGTGGAGAACGGGCAGATCCAGAAAGTGACCATCTCCGAGGAAGGGCTCCGGGGAACCATGACGGACGGGCAGCCCTTCACGAGCTATGCCGTGGGCGTGGGCGACCTGGCCCCGAAGCTCGTTGAGAAGGGCGTGGAGGTGGAAGTGCTTCCCCCCCAGAAGACACCCTGGTGGGCCGGCCTCATGTCCACCCTCTTCCCGACGCAGCTGCTCATCGGCGCCTGGATCTTCATCATCTACCACATGCAGGGCGGCGGCAGCAAAGTCATGAACTTCGCCAAAAGCAAGGCCAAACTCTTCCTGGACAACCGTCCCAAGGTCACCTTCGCCGACGTGGCCGGATGCGACGAGGCCAAGGAAGAACTGCAGGAGGTCATCGAATACCTTAAGGACCCGGGCAAGTTCGCCCGGTTCGGCGCCAAAGTCCCCCGGGGCGTGCTGCTCCTGGGACCCCCCGGCACGGGCAAGACCCTGCTCGCCCGGGCCGCCGCCGGTGAGGCGGACGTCCCCTTCTTCAGCATCAGCGGCTCCGACTTCGTGGAAATGTTCGTCGGCGTGGGTGCCGCCCGCGTGCGGGACCTCTTCGACCAGGCCCGGAAATACCAGCCCTGCATCGTCTTCATCGACGAAATCGACGCAGTGGGGCGCCAGCGCGGCGCCGGGCTCGGCGGAGGTCACGACGAACGGGAACAGACCCTCAACCAGCTCCTCGTGGAGATGGACGGCTTCGAGGCCGGAAGCGGCATCATCCTCATCGCCGCCACGAACCGTCCGGACATTCTCGACCCGGCCCTGCTGCGTCCGGGGCGCTTCGACCGGCACATCGTGGTGGACCGGCCCGACCTCAAGGGACGCGAAGCCATCCTGAAAGTGCACGCCAAGGAAAAGAAACTCGCGGAGGGCGTCAACCTGGACATCATCGCCCGGCGCACCCCCGGTTTCGTGGGGGCCGACCTGGCCAACCTGGTCAACGAGGCGGCGCTCCTCGCGGCGCGGCGCAACAAGCCCGCCGTCGAAATGGACGAACTCGAAGAGGCCATCGACCGCGTCATTGCCGGCCCCGAGCGCAAGAGCAGGCTCATCAGCAGGAAAGAAAAGGAGATCATCGCCTACCACGAGGCGGGGCACGCCCTGGTGGCCAAGTTCGTGCCCGGCTCCGACCGGGTGCACAAGATCTCCATCATCCCCCGGGGACACCGCGCCCTGGGATACACGCTCCAGCTCCCCGAGGAGGACCGGTTCCTCATCTCCAAGAAGGAACTCTTCAACCGCATCAAAGGACTTCTGGGCGGCCGCGTCGCGGAGGAGATCCAGTTCGGCGACGTCACCTCGGGAGCGCAGAACGACCTGGAGCGCGCCACCCAGACGGCCCGGCAGATGATCACCGAGCTGGGCATGAGCGAGAAACTCGGTCCGGTCACCCTGGGCAGAAAACAGCACGAGGTCTTCCTTGGTCGGGACATCGTGGACGACCGCAACTACAGCGAGGAAATCGCCTTCGCCATCGACCAGGAAGTGCGCGCCATCATCGACGGCTGCTACGAAGAAGTACGGAACCTCCTCCTGGAGAAGAAGGACCTGCTCGTGCGCATCGCCGACACCCTGCTGGAACAGGAGATCATCGAGGCCGACGACCTGGACGCCATCATCGACGGCACCTACGTGCCCCCGGTGAAGACCGCCCCGGAGCAGCCCGGCGAGGCCTCCGCCGATTCCGCCAAGCCCAAGGCCGACCGGCGTCCCGACGCCGCCGGAAGCGTCCCCTCCCTGGACGGGCCGCCATTGGAGACCGCCTGAGCCGCCGCGTCCTGACGGAAACCGCGGCATCGCAACGCGCCGCCTGAAGTCGGAGCGGAATTCCCGAACGCGCCACCCGGAATGCGGCATCGGAACGCCGCCGCGCCGCGGAACACCCGTCGCGGCAGCACGGCACCGAAAGAGGACATTGCACGCGGCATCGCAGCGCGCCGGCAAAACCCGGCAGACGGCGGAACGTGACAGGCATCGCAACGCCGCCGCACCCGCGGCACGCCGGCGCCGGAGGAATTCCCGAGCCCGCACCGGAACCGGAGATCCCTCCGGCTCCGGTGCGATTCCTCCCGCAAACGCGTTTTCCCAAACCCCGCCGCTTGCGAGAGGTATGCCGTTTCCGGAGAGCTACGCTTTCGCAGGCGCGTCTCGCGGCGAACCTCGCCGCTTGCGACAGACGTGCCGTTCCGAGGAACGCCGCTTCTGTAGGCGCGTCCTCCCGGAACCTCTCATTCCGAAAGGATTTTGATCCCGAAAGGACTCGATCATGCAGGATACCTTCTCGCTTCGGGCACCCTGGCCTCCCTCGGGGGACCAGCCCAAGGCCATCGGGGAGCTTCTGGACGGACTCGAAGGCGGAGCCCGCTTCCAGACCCTGCTGGGCGTCACCGGGAGCGGCAAAACCTTCACCGTCGCCAATGTAGCGGCGCGGCTGAACCGCCCCGTGCTCGTGCTGGCCCACAACAAGACCCTTGCGGCCCAGCTCTACAGCGAATTCAAACTCTTCTTTCCCGACAACGCCGTGCACTACTTCGTCAGCTACTACGACTACTACCAGCCCGAGGCCTACGTCCCCGCCCAGGATCTCTACATCGAAAAGGACGCCTCCATCAACGAACGCATCGAAAAACTCCGCCTCGCCACCACCAAGGCCCTGCTGGAGCGGCGGGACGTCATCGTCGTGGCCAGCGTCTCCTGCATCTACGGCCTGGGGCAGCGCAAGAACTACGAGGACGCGGTGTTCTCCTTCGCCGTGGGGGACCACATGGACCGGCGGCACTTCCTTGAGCGCCTCCTGGAGAACTACTACGAACGGAACGACTTCACCCTGGAGCGGGGCAACTTCCGCGTCCGGGGCGACGTGGTGGAGCTTTATCCCGCCTACAGCGACACGGCGCTGCGCATCTGCTTCTTCGACGAAGAGATCGAGCGCATCGACGAAATCGACCCCGTCTCGGGAGGCCAGGTGGTCTCCAAGCTCCGGGCCTCCATCTTTCCCGCCCAGCATTACGTCACCAGCCGCGAGGCCATCGAGGGCGCCCTCGGAGCGATTCGGGCCGATCTGGACCGGCGCGTGGCGGAACTCAACGGAGCCGGGCGGATCGTAGAGGCCCATCGCCTCGCCCAGCGGACCCGCTACGACCTGGAGATGCTCTCCGAAGTGGGCTACTGTTCGGGCATCGAGAACTACTCGGTCTATCTGGACGGCAGACAGACCGGCGAACAGCCGGGGACCCTGCTGGACTTCTTTCCCCGGGACTTCATCCTCGTCATCGACGAATCGCACATGACTCTCCCCCAGATCCGGGGCATGTACAACGGCGACCGGGCGCGCAAAGAAACCCTCGTGGAGCACGGATTCCGCCTTCCCACCGCCCTGGACAACCGCCCCCTTACCTGGGAGGAATTCTCCGGATTCATGCACCAGGTGATCTTCGTCTCCGCCACCCCCGGCGACTGGGAGCTGGAGCACTCCGACCGGGTGGTGGAGCAGATCGTCCGCCCCACGGGCGTGGTGGACCCCAAAGTGCTGGTGTTTCCCGCGAAGACCCAGGTGGACGACCTGCTGGACCGCCTGAGGGACGTCGTCGCACGGGGAGAGCGCGCCCTTGTGACCACCCTCACCAAACGCTCCGCCGAGGACTTCGCGGAGTACCTGGTGGAGCTGGGCATAAAGGGAAAATACATCCACTCCGAGCTGGACGCCTTCGAGCGGGCCGACCTGCTGCGGGAGATCCGCGAGGGTACCATCGACGTGCTCGTGGGCATCAACCTCCTCCGGGAGGGCATCGACCTCCCGGAGGTCTCCCTCGTGGCCATCCTCGACGCCGACCGCGAGGGCTTCCTGCGCTCCATCAGATCCCTGGTGCAGATCATCGGCAGAGCCGCCCGCAACATCGGCGGCACGGTCATCCTCTACGCCGACGAACTCACCGAGAGCATCCGACGGGCCGTGGAAGAGACCGACCGGCGCCGGGCCATCCAGGAAGCCTACAATCAGGAACACGGCATCACCCCCCGGAGCATCCGCAAGGACGTGGCCAGTCTCCTGCCCCCGGGCCTGACGGAGGAAACCGTCCTCAACGGCTCCGCCGACGCTGCCGGAGCCGCCTCCCCCGAGGCGACGGAGGCCATGCTCGAAAAGCTCATGTGGGAAGCGGTGGAAAAACTCGATTTCGAAAAGGCGGCAACGCTTCGCGACCGCCTTCTGGACCTGCGTGGAGGTGTAACGACTCGTGTCGCAAACCCACATCGTCGTAAGGGGCGCAAAAGAACATAACCTGAAGAACGTCTCCGTCTCCATCCCCAAGAACCGCCTCGTGGTCATCACCGGGCCGTCCGGCTCCGGCAAGTCCTCCCTGGCGTTCGACACCATCTACGCCGAGGGGCAGCGGCGCTACATCGAATCCCTCTCGGCCTATGCGCGGCAGTTTCTCGGCATGCAGAGCAAGCCCGACGTGGAGGACATCGCCGGGCTCTCTCCGGCCATCTCCATCGAACAGAAGGGGCGCTCCCACAACCCCCGGTCCACCGTGGGCACCGTCACGGAAATCTACGACCACCTGCGCCTCCTCTTCGGCAGAGTGGGCGTGCCCACCTGCCCCGACTGCGGCGAACCCCTCGCCCGGTACTCCCTGGACCAGATCGTGGACCTCATCCTCCGGGACTACCCGGAGAAAAAGATCGAGATCCTCTCTCCGGTGGTGCGGAGCAAGAAAGGAGAGCACCGCAACCTCTTCCAGCAGATTCGCCAGAAAGGCTTCCTCCGGGCCCGGGTGGACGGCGTCGTCTACTGGCTCGAAGAGGAAATCTCCCTGGAGAAGAACAAGAAACACGTCGTGGAGATCGTGGTCGACCGGCTCACCGCCCGGGCGGACAAGCGCGACCGCCTCGCCGAAGCGGTGGAGACCGCCCTCGCGGAGAGTGCCGGCTTCGTCCTCCTCGTCATCGAGGGCGGAGAAGAGCGGCTCCTCACGGAGAACTACGTGTGCCCCCACTGCGACACGGCCTTCCCCGAGATCGACCCGCGGCTTTTCTCCTTCAACAACCCCTACGGCGCCTGCCCCGCCTGCATGGGGCTCGGAAGCCACGAGTTCTTCCCCCCCGAGCTGGCGGTGGTCCCCAACCGCAGCATCGCCGAGGGCGCCCTGCTGCCCTGGAACGGACCGCAGCACTACATGCTCCGGCGCCTGGGACACCTCGCCGAGGCCCTGGGGTGGGATCTTGCCGGCCCCTTCGAGAAACTTCCCGAGGAGATCCGCACCTCCATCCTCCAGGGACACCCCGACAAAGTCCCCATGACCTACAACGAGTGCGGCGTGGAGCAGCAGTACCTGGGGCGCTACGAAGGGCTCCTCCCCTGGCTCGAACGCCGCTGGGAGGAGACCGAGTCCGACGCGGTCAAGGAAGAACTCGCCCGGTTCCGCTCCGAGAAAATCTGCGACGCCTGCGGCGGCCTGCGCCTCCGCCCCGAGGCCCTCGCCATCAAGGTCGGCCCCTACGGCATCGGCGACATGGTGCGCATGCCCGTGTCCCACCTCTACCGGGCCGTCTCGGAACTCGACCTTCCCGAAAACGCCCGCGCCGTAGCCCACCAGGTGCTGGAGGAACTCAAAAAACGCGTCGGCTTCCTCGTGGACGTGGGAGCCGAGTATCTCTCCCTCTCCCGGCGCTCCGACACCCTGAGCGGCGGCGAAAGCCAGCGGATCCGCCTCGCCACCCAGATCGGCTCCAAACTCTCGGGCGTGCTCTATGTGCTCGACGAGCCCACCATCGGCCTGCACCCCCGGGACACGGGGCGCCTGCTCAAGACCCAGGAGGAAATCCGCGACCTGGGCAACACCGTGCTCATCGTGGAGCACGACCGGGAGACCATGCTCGCCGCGGAATACCTCGTCGAGATGGGACCCGGCGCGGGCGAGCACGGCGGCCACGTCGTCGCCGCGGGGACACCCGAGGAGATCGCCCGGGAGCCCCGCTGCCTCACCGGCCCCTACCTCAAAGGCGAAATCTGCGGCGCCGTCATCCCCCCCGGAGGGCGGCGCACCGCCCGGGGCGCCCTTCAGGTGTGCGGCGCAGAAGAACACAACCTCAAGTCCCTGGACGTCTCCATCCCCCTGGGCGTTCTCACGTGCCTCACCGGCGTCTCCGGCTCCGGCAAGAGCACCTTCATGCACGACGTGCTCTACCGCGGACTCCGGCAGCGCCTCGACGCCTCCTTCCGGGAGCGCCCGGGCAGACACCGTACCATCGAAGGCTACGAAGATCTGCGCAACGTCGTCCTCGTGGACCAGAGCCCCATCGGCAGAACCCCCCGCTCCAACCCCGCCACCTACACGGGGGTGTTCACCGCCATCCGGGAACTCTTCGCGGCGCTTCCCGAGGCCAAACTCCGGGGCTACGGCCCCGGACGCTTCAGCTTCAACGTCCCGGGCCACCGGGGCGGCCGCTGCGAAGCCTGCAAAGGCGACGGCGTGACCAAAGTCTCCATGCTCTTCCTTCCGGACGTGTACGTCCCCTGCGACGTCTGCCGGGGAAAACGCTACAACCGGGAGACCCTGGAAGTGCGCTACCGAGGCAGATCCATCGCGGACGTGCTCGACATGACCGTTGACGAGGCCCTCGACCTCTTTCAGGACCTCCCCCGCATCGCGGGCAAACTCGGCGTTCTCCGGGAGGCCGGGCTCGGCTACATCCGGCTCGGACAGCAGGCTCCCACCCTCTCCGGAGGCGAGGCCCAGCGGGTGAAGCTCGCCACCGAACTGGCAAAGCGCTTCAGCGGCGAGACCCTCTACCTGCTCGACGAACCCACCACGGGGCTCCACTTCCGGGATGTGGAGAAACTCCTCCACCTCCTCCACCGCCTCGTGGACCAGGGCAACACCGTACTGCTCATCGAGCACAACCTGGACGTGCTCGTCTCTGCGGACCATCTCATCGACCTCGGCCCCGAAGGCGGCGAAGGCGGCGGCCGCATCGTCGCCGCGGGAACCCCCGAGGAACTCGCCGCGTCGGAAAAGGGATACACCTCCGGATATCTCCGGAGCTACTTCGGCGAACTGCGCCAGAGGACGGTGGCTCATGAACGGGTCGGATAAGCGCCGCGGAAGCGGCGACAACCGCGCAAGCAGCAGAAACCGCGAAGGCGGCGGCAATCGCCCCGGCGACCGTGAACGCTCCGGCACCTCCGGCCGCCCTGACGACCGCAAGGGCGACACCCGCGGAAGCGGCGACGAGCGCCGGATCTCCGGGCGTCCCGGCGGCGGACGTTCCGAAAACCCCGACCGCCGCGACCGGCAGTTCCGGCCCCGCACGCCTCAGCCTCCCCGGCCCGCGGACCCGCAGGAACAGACCGACGACTCCCTCTACTGGGGGCGGCACGCCGTGCTCTCCCTCCTGGAGGAGACCCCCGAAAAAGTCCTCAAAGTCTACCTCCGCAAGGGGAGCGACCTCCGTCTCGCCGCCCGGGTCACCGAATTCTGCAAAGCCGCAAGCATTCCCTTCCTCTTCCTGGAGGCGGATGCCCTGGAGCGGCTTTGCCCCGGAGCCAACCACCAGGGACTCGTCGCCCAGGCCGCCCCGGCGGAACTGCGGGACATCGAAACCCTCCTGCCGCTCCTCCGGGAGAAGAACACCCCCGCCCTCGTGGTCGTCCTCGACCACCTGAAGGACCCCCACAACCTGGGCTCCATCATCCGTTCCGCCGAAGTGGCGGGAGCCCTGGCGGTGATCCTTCCCCGGCGGCGGGGCGCCCTTCCCACCGGCACCGTCGCGAAAGTCAGCTCCGGCGCCGCCCTGCGCATCCCCCTCGTGGGCGTGACCAACCTCGTCGCCGCCCTGGAATTCCTCAAAGAACAGGGACTGTGGGTGCTCGGCCTCCACGCGGAAGGCCCCGACTCCCTCTGGAAAGGCGACGCCTGTCCCTCCCGCCTGGCCCTCGTGGTGGGCGAAGAAGAAACCGGCCTCTCCCGCCTCGTGGCGGAGACCTGCGACTTCCTGCGCTTCATCCCCATGCGGGGACGCACGGGCTCCCTCAACGCCGCCGTGGCCGCCGCCGTCGGCATGTTCGAATGGGTCCGGACGGTTGACGACACCCCCCGGTAGGACCGTGTGACGAGCGGCGACCGCAGGGCAGAGTGCGCGCAACAAACCGTCCCGCAGCCCCTTGCTCTCTCGCCCCTCGCCGAACCCCCGCGGGAATCCCGGGCCAAGGCGCTGAAAGCGGGGGAGCAGCGGCTTGCTCCCCCGCCCCTGACCCCTGCGGGAATCTGGGTGTCCCTTGACAGCCACTACCGCGGCGCTGCTGCTTCTCGTCCCCAACCTGTGGGAGAACCTCTAAAATTCCGGTGCATTTGCCGGGTTTTCGCGGGGGAGCAGCGCGTCGAGGCGCTTTCTCGTGAGGCGCTTCCTCACGAGGCACTTTCGCATGAAACACCCTCACAAGATTTCCGTGTGAAAAGACTTACCCCGATCAAAACGAGAATGGACAGGGGTATCGCCACAAGAGCACTGTCTATCTCCCCAAAATGCGATTTCAGCCCCAGCTCCCAGGCCAATGTCACGATCCCGCCCGTAAGTATCGAGCTTAACCCGCCCGCAGGAGTCACCTTCTTCCAGCAGAGTGCCGCAAGAAGAGCAGGAGTGATCGCCGCGCCGTAAATCGTATAGGCGTACATCATCATTCCGAGAATGTCCGAAAATTTAGTGATCAACAAATAGGAGAACACACCGAGGAGCACAATGAGCCCTCGCATGATAAAGAAAATCTGCATCTCGGTAAACGTTCTGCGTGAATGTTTTTTAATTATATCATTATAGATACTCGTGGCCGAGGAGAGCAGAAATGAATCCCCAGTGGTTATCATAAAGGCTATGGCAGCCGCAAGAACGCATCCACCCACAGCAAAGGGAAGCATGTTCATTGCGACCATCAGAAAAGCGGTGTCCGGCTTTATGCCCGGCAGATACGGTATTGCGACGGTTGCGACAAACACATTCAAACAAGAAAGAAGAATGCTTCCGACAATAAATCCCAGAGCGGAAATTCTCGCAACATTTTCGTTGACGGCTGCGCCGAGCCTGCTGAACATGTTTTGGTCGCCCAATGTCAAAAAGAGCATTGCTATGACATATCCGATCGTGTCCAGCGGCTTGTACCCACCCCAAAGGGAAAGCTTTTCCACGGGAAGTTGCGTTATGAGCCCGGACATCCCTCCAGTCTCATACAACAGAATCGGGACCGCGAGAAGTAGCGAGAGAAAGATGAAAATCGCTGAAATGGCATCGGTATAAGCCACGGTCAACAATCCGCCGGATGCGGAGAGCACGATGATGACGACTGCTGCAAGGATTGTTCCGGACTCGACGGAGATTCCCGTCACAAGGTTCATGACATATCCCGCACCTTTGAATTGATACGAACATATTCCAACGTAAGCCAAGACAATAAAAACAACGGCTAGAATCCTTGCGGCGCTTCCATATTTTTCTCCGAATAGCTCTGGAATTGTTATGTTCTTGTTGCTTCTGATTCTGGCTGCAATAAAATAGATAATTATAATTGCAAGAGGCGATGCGAATTCAAACAACAACCCGGCAAGCGGCCCCTTTGTATAAACAAGATTGGCTGTTCCCGTGATGCCGCCGCCCCCATACCACGTTGCGATCAACGTGCCGATCAGAACCCACAAGGGGAGCTTGCGGCCTGCCGTGACAAAATCGTCCGTAGTGCTGATTCGCCTCTTCGCGATAAACAGTCCATAAACGGCAACGAAAATCAAATAGACAAAAATAATAAAAAGGTAATTAGAAACATGCATTTGAACGACCTCCTATCCTCGCGGGTCCGTGATAAAGATGCAGCGTCAAAAATCTTTTGCGTCTACGCAACAAAATCCAGATAGCAGACAGCGACATGGAAAATCATAAGCAAAATACCTGCTTTCTCCATGTCGCTGCCTAGGCACAACAAATCGCCTGTGTCTATGTCTATATTGAGGGAAACCCTAATCAAGCAGGAATTGCTCTCTCTCTCTCTCTCTCTCTCTCTCTCTCGTCACGTTTTTCCGAGATCGGCGAAGTATTCTCCAGGGGTTCCTTAGGGAAGCTCTGAAGAAAGACCTTTCGCTTTCCCTTGGCTCGGGTCGCATCAGGCTCCGCGAGGCGCCCTGCGGGGCAGGCGTAGCCTTCTTCAGAGGTTTCTTAGGTGTGTCAAATATACAACTAGACTAAAATAATTACCTCATTCACTACAGTCCATTGCGTAAAATTGTTCTGTCCCAGGATTTGTCGAAGAATTTCTTTCCGTTTTCAGTGACATGCATCTCTCCATCTATTATAAAATTAAACTCGTTCGATTTCTGTGTCACCGTTATATCCGCATCGATCCACCAGCCCTCACGGCCGATTCTCATTTTCTGATGGATTTTATAGCAGGCACTGAGAGGATCTTTGTTGTTCAGGGTCAGCTCTCTCTTGAGGTTGTGCTCGACAGTGACATCTATTTCGTCGAAGCGGTAGACACCTTCTCCGAACACGCCGCCTATGCCGTCGGTGACGCATGTCCACGTATCTTTCAGAATATCGTAGGATACCGTGCGATCGACTCTTCCCTCGGAGAGCCACGACATCGGCGTGAGAGGAGCACATTCGGGTTCCATATTCGGCCCTTCGCACGTCACTCCGTGAAACGTGGGCATGATCACTTTCGCAGTGGAGAGGTCGAGTGTCAGTGTCGCATCTTCAGGCATCGGCCAAAACATGGGCCAGAAGGTCGTTGCAAGGGAGAGGCGAATCCGGTGTCCTTTCTTGAACCTGTGCCCGCAGCAATCGAGATTCACGAACGCCCCGACGTTCTCACCTGGAATCAGCTCGACGACCTTGTCGTGTCCCTTTAGATGCGTCAGGTTCATAACCCCGTAAGAAACCCTGTTGACCGCACCATTCGGCTCGACGTCGGAGAGTTGCGCAAAAAGCATGGCTTTGGGAACATTGCTGGACAGCTCCACTTCAAAACGAGGGTATCCAAGTATTTCGAGTGGTTCCTCAAGCACGTCGCTTTCGAAGACCATGGCCATGCCATCATCGAGACGCTGGTCGGCGGAGCTTTCACCCGGAACGCCCACCCCCATCCATTCCCCCGCGAGTAAACCATGATTTTGGGGAGTGTTCAGACACACGAACTCGCTTGCGGAACTTCTCTTCGATGAAAGACGACCGTGCGAAAGAAAGAGTTCTTCGGATCGAACGGCGGAAGAAGGCCAGGAATCCAGACCGACCCAATACCCTTCACTGAAGGGCCTGTCAACGGAGGGCGGCATGCTCTCCTCCATCCAGGCCTGAATCATCGGACACTCCATCACACGGTTCTCTTTCCCCTTTAACCAATGGTCCCACCAGGACAACGCTTCCTGAAGGAATCCCATTGCAGGCCCGGGAACGCCGTCATGTGCATAAACGTGCGCCCACGGACCGATGATTGCCTTTCTTGGTACATCGAGTCCCTGCATGAGCGTCAGCACGGTGTTCGTGTACGAATCCGCCCAGCCGTCGATTGCCATGACAGGGACTTGAATGGCCGCATAGTCTTCACAGACCGAGCCATGTTTCCAGTACGCATCTCTCGTCTGATGCTCAAGCCAGAGCGCCGGCCACAGAGGCATTTCCTCCAGGCGTTTCAGAGTTTGCTCCCGCCATGAATCGCCGACGATGTGCGGATCGAGCGGGCGGCACATGTACGCGAGCATGATTGCGCCCCACCAGAAGTTGTCGTTCAAGAGACAACCGCCCTTGTAGTGAATGTCTTGATTGTATCGATCATCCGTAAACCCGACGGTGATGATCGCACGCAGTGCTTCGGGCCGTCTTGCGGCGACCTGCAGGGAGTTGAAACCGCCCCAGGATTTTCCCATCATGCCGACATTGCCGTCGCACCAATCCTGCCTGCTTATCCACTCGATCACTTCAAGCGCGTCATCCTGCTCCTGCTTGAGATATTCATCTCGCAGAAGACCTTCCGACTCCCCGGAACCCCTCATGTCGACGCGAACGACGACATATCCGTGTCCTGCAAAATATCCGTGCATGGGTTCGTCTCTGGTGCGTGTTCCGTCCGTTTTCCGGTACGGAATATATTCAAGGATCGCAGGGACAGGAGCGTCGGTCTCCGGGAACCAGAAACGCGCCGCAAGTCTTGTGTTGTCTTTGAGAGGAATCCAATCATGCTCTACTGTGCGAAACGTGAACGGAAAATCTTTTACGATTTTTTTTTGAGTCATGGTGCATTAGCCCCTTTCGTTTCCTTGTTTTTCAATGGAAGCAACGGTCAAAGCGTTCTTCTTGGGTGCATAGAAGTGAGACCATGCGAAGGTAAGCGCCATTCCGACGACTGCGACGACGATCATTCCGGTAAAATAGATGTGATAGCCCGTGGCATCCTTGTAGACATCAAGAGTTTTTCCGGCGATGTACGGGCAGAGAATTTCAGGAATATATCCCAGTGTCGAGACAAAACCGATTGCTACTCCGGCATGTTCGAGGGGAACGCCACCTTCGGTGAGAAGAGAGAAGTATATTCCAAAGTTAGAGTACATTGCAAGATAAAATATGGAGCACGCTATAATCAAAAAATAAATTTGATTCTGCGTTTGAGGTATGTTTATGATTGTAAAAGTGCTTGCGGCCATAACCAAAAAACCTAAAAACATGACTTGTGATTTTCCGAAGCGGTCAGCGACAAATCCTCCGAGGGGCGACGCCAGAGGCCTGCAGTATTGGGCGAGAACCGTGATGATCGCTGCGGTTACCGCGGAGATTCCAAGAGCGTTTGTCGCGTAGGGCGTGAAGTAGAAATACGACATGTTGAAGATGTACGTTGAAAACGTAATGGCCGCCACCATCCATACCGCGGGCATTTTTAGAATGTAGATGACATTTTTGATGCTGAAGCCGGGACGTTCTTCCGTCTTCGTCTCGATGTTTTTTAAGACAATGCAGAAAAGCAAGCCGCAAAGCACCGGGGCGATTGAATAAAAAACAATGATCCATTTCAGCCCGAGTGCGCCGGCGGCTTTTGCCTGGAAGATGCCGAATATCGCCGTGGCAATTGCCATGTGTGCCGCATTCACCACGCCACGTCCACCCTCGAAAAGCCCATATGCCCGGGATTGTTCACTCTCTGCGGCCATCATTCTGATGACTTTCATGAGTGCCGGCCAAAAGGTCAGCAGAGAGGTGATGCCCCATGCGCCATAAATTCCAACCAGCATCCAGTACGAGGGGAACAAAATATGAAGAAAACCGCCGAGGCCCGTGGCGACCAACGAAAATATCAACAGGATTTTTGCGGGGACGCGGTCGGCAAGAACGCCTCCGATGAGATACGAGAGCAAGCCGAGGAGACCGTAAGCACTGCCGAGCGTTCCCATTTGCGTGTTGTTGAGCCCATATGCGGCAAGGTATGCATCATAGTAATAATATCTAAAGTACGGAAGACCATAAATTATTGAACCGGCAAATGCCAAAAGGCATATCTTAAATATATTTTTCTTGAACAAAGATTCGACATTCGATGCGTTCACAATAAACACCTCCCGCGTTGTCGTGCGTGCGATGCACACTCGTCATTTTGTCTTGCATGTGATTTTGCGCATTGTCTTGTGTGCGATATCGTGTTTGATATTTCATGTTGTCTTAGATATAATTTTGCATGCGTGCTTGTGCGCTATTTTGCTCCTTGTGTGATGTTTGACCTGGCGTCACTCTTCGCTTTTTAAATGGTAGTATTGTTCGATGTATTTTTTTTGTTTTTTGAATGACCAGTGTTCGTCGCGCATCCAATGAATGGCGCTTTCCAGATCCCTTTCTTCGAGAGCGTCAATCAAGTGATCGTGTTGGTCGCAGCAAAGCTTGTCCCAGTCTTCCATCTGAATAATTTCCGTCGGGCTGTAATATAGTCTCGATGTAATATTATTCCAAAGAGAAGGCAAGTAGGTGTTTTCCGATAGATTGAGATAGGTGTTGTGAAATGTTTTGTTGAGTTTTAAGTGGTCTGAAAAATAGCCCCGTTTTGTGCTTTCAAAAATATGCTTATTTATTTGCCGCATTATTGTGCAATGGTCTCTGGTTATGTGCAGTATTGCCGTTTTTAGTGCGAGAGCCTCTATCGCTCCAATTGTTTCATAGTAGTTTTTTACATCTTTGAGTGTAAATTCTCGAATGAAAATCCCCTTTCGTGGAAGTATGGTCACCATCCCTTCGCCTTCCAGTTGCAAGAGTGCGTCGCGCAACGGTGTAATGCCGATGCCGAGTTCGGAGCTGGCCTTGCGCAGACTTATCGGAACCCCCGGCCGAATCGACATCTGAGCAATTTCTTTTCTCAGGTAGTCGCAAACCTGTTCTCTCAACGAGGGAGAATCCGCCTGAGGCTTGAGTGCCCGAAAATTCTTTTTGGTTGCAACCATCCACCACACTCCCTTTGTCCCGCTGTTTGTCGAGAACTGATATAACAGGTTGGCCGTATGTACACTACCACGAGTTTTCAAACTTGACAAGATTCCGTGTATTCTCGAGGTCTCACAGCGCAATAGCGGGTATTAAATTAATATAAAAAGTGTTATTTTTTATTTCCGTAATTTTTATATTTTTATTTTATTTTATTCATGAAGTAAAACATTCTTATCCGGAATAATTTTGTCGTTGTGTTAAGGTTTTCATGACACGCCGAGACGAAAACTGATCTATCAGTTTTGCGGCGTCGTACGGCGGAAAGTGATGCAGAGGGTCGGCTCGCCTTTGACGGGCACGTGATGGACACGCTTAGGAGCGGGTACAATACCTGTCGTAGGTGGTGGCCACCCTTTGCTCCGTTCGGGGGCTGGTCGCCCCGATGGCCGGAAAAAACTGTCGTTAAAATTTCAGGAACCTCTGAAATAAGGCTGCGTCAGCCCCGCAGGGCG
>NZ_JARKPW010000133.1:0-11924 GCF_029975095.1 Aminiphilus sp. | reverse complement strand
GGAACCGCAGATGACGATGGAGATCTCGGACAGTCTTTTGTCGACGATCTCCAGAGCGTTCCACAGCCCTGCGAGGACCACCACGGCTGTTCCCTGCTGGTCATCGCAGAAGACGGGAATGTCGAGCCGGTTCTGCAGTTCCCGGACCACGGTGAACGTATTCGGACTGGAGATGTCCTCGATGTTGATTCCTCCGAAATTCGGGGCGAGCATCATGGCCAGGTGGACGATATCCTCCGCGTTTCTGGGAGAGTTGACGCAGAGCGGGATGGCGTTCACGTCGCCGAAAAGCTTGAAGAGCAGACATTTCCCCTCGATGACGGGCATGCCCGCTTCGGGGCCCACGTCGCCGAGGCCGAGGATGGCCGTGCCGTCGGAGATGACGGCCACACGGTTTCCTTTTCCGGTGTATTCAAAGCATTTCTCGACGTTTTCCTGGATCGCCAGTGCGGGGGCGACGCTTCCCGGCACGTAGGCGAGGGCCAGGTCTTCTTCCGAATGAATATTCACCGTAGGATAGATCTTGATCTTTCCACGGGCTTTTCTGTGCAATTCCAGAGAGCGCATGCGGTCGAGGGGCATGAGTGATCCTCCTTTTGGACGTACTTTTCATTCTTGTGCAGATCGCCACTCCGCAAGGACCTGGCCGATCTGTCGGGCGGCCTGCTTTAGGACGGGGACTTCCTGGGTCAGGGCGATGCGGATGAATCCCTTTCCGTTCGGCCCGAAGGCACTGCCGGGAACGATCGCGACACCTGCCCGCTCGATGCAGAAACGGGAGAATGCCACATCGTCACCTCCTTCGGGAACGTTCGTCCAGATGAACATGCTTCCCCGGGGAGGCGGAACGTCCCATCCCAGGGAAGCGGCACTCTCTACGAAGGCATTTCTCCGCTCCTGGTACATGGCCCGGACGCCGGCGATGATGGCGTCCCTGTCGGGATGGGTGAGGGCGCAGATGGCCGCACGCTGGGTGGGATGGAAAAGTCCGAAGTCCATGTTCCCCTTGAGTCGGGCCAGTGCGCGGACCACATCGGCGTTGCCGAGAATATAGCCGAGGCGGATCCCCGCGAGGTTGAACGTTTTGGACATGGAGTTGAATTCCACGGCAACGTCCTTCGCCCCGGGGACTTGCAGGACGCTCGGTGCCCTCTCTCCGTCGAAGGTGAGTTCGCTGTAGGCGTTGTCGTAGACCAGGACGATGTCATGGGCTCTGCAGAACGCCACGGCCTCTTCCAGGATCTCCAGAGGAGCGACGACGCCGAGGGGGTTGTTTGGAAAATTGAGCAGCAGAAACCGTGCATTCCGAGCGACATCGGAGGCGATGTCGGTAAAGTCGGGAAGAAATCCCCGCTCTTTCCGGAGAGGAAGAGCGTGTCCCGTTCCATCCACGAGGGTGGGCAGATAGTGGTAGATGGGATATCCCGGGTCCGGAAGAATGCAGGAATCGCCGTGCTCCATGAGGGCAAGCGGCAGATGGGCGAGGCCCTCCTGGGTTCCCCAGAGGGGAAGGACCTCCCGGCAGGGATCGACGTCCACGCCGAACCGTTCGGCGTACCAAGCGCTGACGGCTTTCGGAAGATCGGCGAGAATGAAAGGGTAGCGGTAGGTTTCGTCCTGCCGGCAGGCAGCCACGATTTCCTGAAGGATCGGCGGGGCCGGCGCTCTGTTCGGACTGCCCTCGCCGAGATTGATCACCGTTTCGTTCCGCGCTCTTTTTTCCGAGCAGCACCTGTTGATCATGCTGAAGACGCCTTCGTTCCCTTGCCGGGCTCGTTGTGCGATGTAGGTCATTTCCGCTCTCTCGCTTTCTCTTTTCTGGGTTGTGTCGCGCCGTTGCGTTTTTGGCGTGTCTGCGTGTTCGTGTGGTGTTGCGACGACCTCCGCACTGCGGAGATCACTTGAACAGAGGCAGGATCCGCTTGAACAGGTCTGTCCCGGATTTACCCACGAGTTGGTAGACGATGGTCTCCACGGGGACGACGAGGGCGCCGCACTGGCGCATCGCATCGAGCGCGAGCTGGTGATGCTCGGGATTTCTGCTCCCCGTCGCGTCCGCGGCGACGGCCACATCGAACCCCCGCTCCAGGAGTCCCATGGTGGTGGAAAGAACGCAAATATGGGTCTCGATGCCGCAGAGCACGATTTGGGGGCGGTTCATCGAGTCCAGCAGCTCCAGGAACCCTTCTTCACCGCAGCAGGAGAAACTGGTTTTCTCGAAGGTGCGGTGAGAGGTGGTGGAGGTGACGATGGCCTTCAGCGCCGGAAGAGTGTCTCCCAATCCTTTCGTGTATTGCTCGGTGAGGAGTGTGGGAATGGACAGGTGCTTCATCGCCTCGGCGAGGCGATGAAGGTTTCCGCGGAGCGCCTCGCCGTTCGCGATGGCAGGGAAGAGTTTCTCCTGTACGTCGATGAGAAGGAACATGGTTTTTTCGGGAGTGAATATACGCGGCTTCACGGTTGAAATCCCTCCTTGACGGCGAGGGGGAGTATCCCCTCGAATGCTCGAAGGTGTCGTCTTCCTCCGAGAATGCGTTCCATTATAGTATAGATTCGATCGCGTTGTTTTGCCCAAAGAAATCCGAAAATGTGCGGATTTCCGGCGCGCATTTCGCTGTTCGGTGCGGTGGCGCTGTCCGAATTCCTGTGTTATGCTCTTTCGGGCTGTTATCGGCTCAGTGGTGGGAGGTGAGGAATATGCTCCGCAATCGTTCCGAAAAGGAAGATGACAGGGAGAAAATGACTGTCGGCGATGTGCTCCGCGCCATGGAGGAGGGGCATCCCGAATACATTGCCACGATGCTGGATCAGGTACAGGATTGGATGGTCGCCGTCCTGTCCAGCCAGGAGATCGTTCCCAACGAGGACGACTTTACGGGGCTCGGGGAACGGCGTTTTCAGGGGGATCCGGAAAACCTCATGGGGCAGCTCGAATGGGTGAGTGCCTATGCGGATCTGCTTCCCGCACCGGCGCACCAGAAGCGGTCCGAAGCGGTGGTGATCGCCATCGGGCCGATCGACGTGGACGAGGGGCTCCGCATCGCCGTCGACCACGCGGCTCTTTTCGCCAGGGATGCCTGCAAGCGTGTCTGGGTGGTCTGCGATAACTGGATCGTCGGGGATGCGCTTCGCTATCTCCAGCACGTGACGGTGCTGTACGAAATGGGCATTCACGTCCGTTTCCTTCTGGTGACGCCCTGGGGATGGACCGAGATTCCCCTGGGCGGTACGGTCCGGGAAAAAGGATATTTCCCTTGGCGGGGAGAAGGGCGTTCCCCCCGGAATCATTCCCGAGGAACGACCGGAGAGGACGCGGCTTCCTGACGGGGGCGGCTCTGCTCGGGATTGCGATCTGGCGTGTTCCGTTTTCGTGAGAACGGTGCATTGCGAGAGGCCGACAACGGAAAGGGCGAACGGGGGCTGCGAGCCCCCCTTCGCCCTTTCCGTGGTCGCCGGAGTTCCGGAAAACGCCGGAACGGCTCAAAAACGGCTCCGGGAGCACAAAAAAGAGGTTCCCCGAAGGGAACCTCAGTAATCGCAGAGTTTTTACGCGGCAGAAATCACCCTCCGCTGATCATGTGAATGATCTGTACTCTGGATCCGTCCTGGACAAGCGTCTCGGCGAAGCGATCCCTCGGGACCGGTACGTCGTCGATCCACACGGCGAGCATGGGGAACGTAAACCGCTTTTCCGTAATGACATCCTGTACCGTCAAATGCGGGCGCCAGGGGAAAGCGTCTCCGTTCACGGTGATCATCGGGGGCTCACTCTCCTCGCTTTTTCCGTGAAGAACACCGGCTCAGCGGTAGTCGTCCTCGGGGGTGCTGTATTTCTCCACGATGGCGACGAGCTCAGGCAGATCCATGCCGAGTTCCTTGAGTTTCGCCAGCGTGGGGATCCCCTTTCTGTTCCAGCCGCGCCGTTTGTAGACCGTGTCTTTCAGCACCTGCCACACGCCTCGGCGGTGTTCCTGAAGTTTTTTGATCTTCTCTTCCGTGGAGAGTCCCTTGGGGTCGATACCCGTCTCCTCAAGGAGCTTGGCGTCGTGATACTCCTTACGGGCGTCCCATTCGTCCGGGAAGACCGGCGCGAGAGCGCGATCGGGAATATTGTGCACGGCATTCCCCTTTTGCATGCGGACCTGGAAGAGGCGCTGGAAGTTGTAGACCCGCTCGGACATGGAGATGAGGTCTTCCTTCGTGATGCTCTGGCCCGTGACGGCGTTGAAAATGTCCACGTAGTTCTGCACGTGCTCGGGAACGCGGGCCGCTTCCTGAGGCTTGTATTTGGTGTGGTTGTCCGCGGGTTCGATGTCGTTCCAGGGGAGCTTACAGAGACCCGCCAGGGAGAACCAGGTGCGGAAGTTGGGGAAGTAATGGAGCGCCTCGGCCTTGTCCTCGAAGGTGGGAAGTTGCTTGTTGACCATGTCCATGAAGATGAGCCACGCCTCGTCATGCTGCGGTCCCTTGAGAGTCAGGAAGTATCCTCCCCACTGGGCGATGGATTCTTTGCACATGTACTGGGAGGTCTCGATACCCTGCCCTTCCATGGCGATTTTCTCCATGGTCTCTCTGGGGGCGCCGTATTTCTCGGCAAAGATGGTCTTCATCTTGCGCGTGCCTTTTCCGACGGCGAGGGCGAAGTCATCCTTGCCTTCGGCCATGCGGTGAAGGAGCTCCATCAAAGCGTCCTTGTTGCCGAAGTGAAGGTCGAGTCCGTTGGTCTTTTTCGTGTCAAGGAACCCCAGTTCGAAGCATTCGCAGACAAAGGCGAGGGAGGTCCCCAGGGAGATGGTGTCCATGGCGTAATGGTCGGCGTAAAAATTCGCTTCCACGGTCCATTCCGGATCGTAGACGCCGATGTTGCTGCCGAGTCCTGCGGCGGTCTCGTACTCCGGGCCGTCCACGATGACCTTCTGTCCCTTCAAGGGGCCGGTCTTGAGCTCAAAGCCGTCCACGGCCTTCGCGCAGGCCAGGGAGCAACCGTACCAGCATCCGTCGGGCATGTTCTGGGTAAAGAGATCCTTGTATTTCTCGGAATGGATCCGAGCGCGGTTACCTTCCGGATCAACGGGATGCTGTCCGTATTTGAAGTTGTGCGTGGGCAGGAGGTGGTATTCGTCCATGATCTCGTTCAGGTGGGCGGTACCGATGCTGCGCATCTTGCACTGGACGGCGTCGAAGTCATGGATCTCCTTGTGGAGCTTCACGCCCGCCTTCTGGAGGACGCTCACGTCCACGGGATTGTTCTCCGTGCCTTTGACGTTGCTGTATTTGACGACCAGGGCGGCGACTTTCTTGTCCCGGAGGACCGTGCCGCCGCCGCCGCGCCCGTACTGTTTCAGACGGGGTGCCTTTCTCCGCACGTCGTAGAAGCTGGCGTTGACGCAGCCGAGGAAGGTCGTCTCCGCGGCCTTGCCCATGCAAAGGACGGAGATGTTTCTCTTGTCCGCCTCGTCCTTGGCGAAGTACTCGTGGAGCGTCTCACAGACGGTGTAGGCGTTGACGTCCTTGAGGGGGGATTCGAAGATCTGGATTTTTCCCTCGTCGCCATCGATGTAGACGATGATGTCCCGGTCTGCCTTGCCTTGAATCTCGAGCGCGTCGAAGCCGGAGAACTTGAGCAGGGGACCGAAATAACCGCCGGCATTGCTGTCGTAGCTCTGCTCCGACAGCGGTGAAATAAAGGCCGAGTAGGACTTGCCCGATCCGGGATACTGGGTGATGCCGCAGAGGGGGCCGCCCGCCACGACCCATTCGTTCTCCGGATCGTTCCACTTGGTATCCTCCGTGACGGCGTCCCAGAGGAGTTTCAGGTCGAAGCCGCGTCCGCCCGTGAATTTGGCGATCATCTCATCGGAGACGTCCTTGATGCGCATCTCCGGCGTTCCGATGTTGAGGTAGAGTGTCTTGCGCGTATATCCCCGATCGATTCGCGTCGGGGTGTAGGACCATTCCTTGAGAAGGTTCATCTTTTCCATATTTCCGCGTCCCTCCTTCTTCAATCCCCGAGCGCTCACTCGTTCACCAGCTCGAGGGCTCCGGCGGGGCATTTCTTCGCGCAGAGACCACAGGCGATGCACTTGAACGGTTCCGTCTGGACGGACGCCTCGAAGAACATGCTCAGGGTCGGGCAGAAGCCGACGCACATGAGACAGGACGTGCATTTCTTCTTGTCCACCTGGACGACGCCGTTCTTGTCGCGATAGAGCGCTTCCGTGGGGCAGACGGCAATGCACGTTCCGCACTGATTGCAGGCGTTGAGGTGCTGTTTCCCGTCCTTCTCCGTCACTTTGATCCGGGCGAGCTTCGGATCATCCTTCTTGAAATACGTGGTGGAACAGACCTTCATGCACTCTCCGCAATTGACGCATTTCTCCGCATACGTCTTCAGCCACCGCAAAAGAAACCCCCCTTTGAAACTTCGTTCCGAATGGTCGTGTCCGTTCTGCTCTGCGTGCGCACTGTGTGCAACATACTCCCCCGCAAAATCTTCCCTACATAGTACAAGATTGCATGCCGTGGCGCAAGAGACAAGGGGGATCGTCCGCACGTATGTGAACGTTGCGAGAAAAGGAGCGGTCTTTTTGTGTAGTTCGGATTTTCTCGTGGTTTCCGTGCGGCGACGGGTTTCGGGAGAAAAAGTGCATCACAACGGGAACGTTCGCTCTTTTTTTTTCCGGGACCAAAAGACGGAAGCGTAGAAAAACCATGAGGGAAGAGGTTGTGCCGAAGCAGGGCTGTGCCGTCTCGGGAGGGTGTTCCCGCAGGGGATCATTGACGCTCCGCGTTCTTCGGTGTTACAATGCCTCCGGTTCGGGGCGTAGCGCAGCCTGGCTAGCGCGCCTGGTTCGGGACTAGGAGGCCGGAGGTTCAAATCCTCTCGCCCCGACCAAGTTGAGACGACGAAACGAGAGCGGCGTGGCCGTCTCGGAAAAAGGTTTCGCAAGGGGAGGATTTTCACCGCGAGACGGTTGGAATTCTCCTCTTGTTGTGTTTTTCACAAGGTTCTTGCACCGTTTTTCCCTCTTCGCCGCAACGGTGCCTTGTGTTCGGATGTCTCCGGGGTTGTGTGTGGAAAAGCCATCCCGGGGACATTGCGCCTCGTATTCGTTCCCTCTTTTGCGTCCACCTGCACCGTCTCGTTCGATGCCGTGAACGCTCTTCTTTTCCCCGCCTCATGCCGCGGACTCTCGCCTCTTCATAGTAAGGAAGCTCTGAATAAAGATCTTTTTTCGCTTTTCCGTGACTCGGGTCGCATCAGGCACTGCGAGGCGCTCTGCGGAGCCGGCGTCGCCTTCTTCAAAGGCTCCTTAAGGAAGGAAAAGCGCCATGTTCTTCCGTTTCGGGGCGGCGTGCTTTTTCCGTGTCGAAGGAGAATTCCAGGGGAAAGGGTCACACGAGTTTTTCGAGCTGTCGTGCCGCCACCTGGACCGGATCCCAGACGGGGGAGAAGGGGGGCGCGTAGGCAAGGTCGAGATCGACCATAGCCTGTACGGTCAATCCCGCGGAGAGCGCCGTGGCCACGACGTCGATACGTTTTGCCGCGCCGGTTCCTCCTGTGATCTGTCCTCCGAGGAGTCTTCCCGTGCCCTTCTCCGCGAGGAGTTTCACCGTCACGGGCTCCGCGTCCGGATAATAGGAGGCCTTCGTCTCTGCCGAGATGGTGGCTGTCACGACGGAAAGAGCCAGTTCGGCGGCCTCCTCTTCAGTGAGTCCCGTGCGTCCGATCTCGCAGGAGCAGATGCGGCAGACGGCGGTGCCTGCCGTGCCGGGGAAGGCGGCGTCGCCTCCGGCGATGGAGATGCCCGCCACGCGCCCCGTCTTGTTCGCGATGGTTCCCAGGGCGACGTGGGTGGGGCGAGCGCTCACGAGGTGGTTTACTTCCGCGCAGTCCCCCGCGGCCCAGATACCTGGAAGGGGAGTGCGCATCCGCTCGTCGACGCGGATGGCATTTCGCACGCCGAGGGGAATGCCCGCTTCCGCGGCCAGTTTCGAGTTGGGGCGGACTCCCAGGGCGAGGATCACCAGGTCGGTCTGAAGGATCCGTCGGTCCGTGACCACCGCGCCGACGCGGGTTCCCTCCGCTTCGAACCCCGTCAGCGCTTCTCCGAGAAAAAGGCGTATTCCCGCCTTTTCCAGCGCTTTCGCCACGGAATCCGCCATGTCCGGATCCAGGGTCTTCATGACCTGGGGTGCCCGTTCCACCACTGTTACCTCCATCCCGAGGTGACATCGGAGCGCCTCGGCCATTTCCAGGCCGATGTAGCCGCTTCCGACGACGACCGCCCGCCGCGGACGCGTCTCCTCAAGAAAACGCTTGAGGCGCAAGGCGTTTTCGAGGGTGTTGACGACGAAGATGCCCCGGTTTTCTTTGCCGGGGACATCGGGAAGGATCGCTTCTGTTCCCGTGGCGAGGAGAAGGGCGTCGAAAGCGAGTTCACCCGGGGCGCCGGTGAGGACGGAACGAAACCGCACCGTGCGGCGGTCGAGGTCAAGGGCTTCCACCTCCGTAAGCGCCCGTGCGTCGATGTCGTGCTCTTCCTGGAATTCCCTGGGTGATCTCGCGATGAGACGCCGCTCGTCGGCGACGAGGCCTCCGATGTAGAAGGGAATGCCGCACGCGGCATAGGACGTGTGCGGTCCCCGTTCGAAGACCACGATGTCCATATCCTTGCGCAGACGCCGCACCTGCGATGCCGCGGACATGCCCGCAGCATCGCCTCCCACCACGACGAGCCGCTGTCTTGCCATGGAGACGCACCTCCCTCGGGGTCCGCTTCCGCCGGTCGGTGCCGGTGAAAAGACGGTGGAACCATTCTACGTCATTTCGGAGCGAGGTGGGTATCTTGGCGGAGGAGAGGGTGTCTCCGTCATGTATAATGACAAGGGTTTGCTTCACCCCCGTGCCGTGTGCAGAAGGAGGAGTGTCCGTGTTCCGAGGACGAAGTCGTACCGTCGTCATGCTGTTCGTTCTGGCAGCCCTGGGGCTTGCGGGTGCCGCAGCCGCCTTTGCCGAAGAAGCCCCCCGGATCTCCGCCGAGGCGGAAGTTCGTCCCGCCTCCAAAATCCTCTTCGAGAATTTTCTCAGAGAACTCACTCCGGAAAAACTCACCATGATCGTCGACGAGGAGCCGGATGCGACGGGAAGAATCCGCCGCCTCTATCTCGACATGCAGGGGCCCCGGATCGGTGGCGTACGGGTGGAGTACATGCGGGTGGAGGCTCTGGATGTGCAGTGCAACCCCGTGGAGGAATGGACCCGGGAGACGGAGACGCCCATCGAGGTGCGGAGTGTCCTGATGGCCTATACGGAGGCGGCCATCACGGAAAAGGACATCAACGACGATCTCATCAGAAAGCAGATCGGCGAGGACGACGCGAACTGGAAGAAACTGTCCCTTGATTTCAGCTCTGAAGGGCTCTATGCAAGGGGATATTACCACGTGAAGTTTCTCTTCTCCCTGGACATTCTCATCGAACTTCGGGGAAAACTGGGCATCCGCGAGGGGAAGCAGATCTGGCTTGAGGAGTACGGTTTCAAGCTCAATCGGGTGGATGTGCCGGATTTCCTCGCCGACAGGGCGGTGGCGCAGCTTCAGCCCATTCTCGACCTGGGGCGCTTTCTCTTTCCCGTGCGTCTGGAGACGCTCGTCATGGACGACGAGAAGGTTCGTCTCGCCGGGAGGGTTTTGCCCCAGCGCTTCGAGGGTATCGTCTACACCTACGGGGAATAGGAGAGCCCGAAGCCCAGGGTGAGGGTGCCGCCGGGACATCGAGGCGCCGGCCCCCGGAGAATGATAGGAAAGAATTCGCCTTTTTCGTCCACGGGAGGAGACCGAAATGTGCCGGTGTGCGCTGTCTCTATGCCTTTCTGTGGTGTCTACGAAGATGAAACGACCGTCGTGGACGGTTGGTGACGTGGAGTGACATTTTGCGCGGAGCTTTTGGGTGATGCGTGTTGTTCGTCGGGTTTTCGACAACGGTTCGGCAGTTCTTGGACTCTTTTACAAGGGAGGCGGTACTGTGTGAGAAGGCGAAGCCTGAAAACGCGCTATTTCGTAAAAAACACCGGAGGTGTCGGAGACGGATATTCCGTCGAAGAACGCTGTGCACGGCCTTTTCGGAGTACTCTTTTTCTCTGCGTTCTGCTGGGAAGTGCTTTCTTTTCGCCTTTGAAATTTTTTGATGGTACCGTTTCCTTTTTCCGATCCGATGTGCTCCCCTTTTCCGAGACGGCGGAGGCGGCGGAAGTGCCCTGGATCGAGCACGAGGTTTGTTCCGGAGACAGCCTGGAAAGCCTCGGTGCCCGGTACGGTGTGGATGCCAGAGCGATTCTTCGCGCCAACGAACTGGCGGATGGCGTCTCTCTCGGCGAGGGAGACCTAGTGCTCGTTCCGAAAACACAGGTGGACATTCCCGTGACGCTGGCGGAGGTTCGCTCGCGGCGCAAGGCCCCGGACGGCGAAGAAACGTCCGTCAGCGCCGAGGGCCGGAGCGGCCGGGACGAGGAGGGGCGGCTCATTTCAGCAGGGGCGATTTCCTCTCGATTGCCCCGGGAGGCGACGCTTCCTTCGCCCTCGGTGTTGCGTCCTCTCGCTCCGAGCCGGGGTGTGGATCGCGCCGGTCTGGAACTGGAGCGGCGCCGGGGGATGGCCTACGCCTGGCCCCTTGACGGCGGCGAGGTCAGCTCACCCTTCGGCTGGCGCCGGGGGCGCAACGGAAAGAAATATTTCCACGACGGCATGGACATCCGTTCTCCCCGGGGGACGCCGATCCTCGCCGCCCGGGACGGGACGGTCATTCGCACGGGAAGCGATGGTGGTTATGGGAAAACCGTCACCGTCGATCATGGGGGCGGCGTGCTCACGTCGTACAGTCACTGCCATGAGATTCTCGTCCGCAAGGGCGATACGGTCCGCCAGGGGCAGAAGATCGCCACCGTGGGACGGACGGGGCGTACTACGGGTTTCCATCTGCATTTCCGCGTCATCGTGAACGGAAAGGTCAAGGATCCGGCGGACTTTCTGCCGAGCCGCTGAGCCGGGCGGCAGGACGGCGAACCTTCGGTTTCAGGGGTGCGATCAAGGAGAGACATATGCTTTCCCGACGGACGAAGACCTTGGAAGAACTGTTGCGCTGGGTGGAGAAAGACCTTCCGGGGGAAGTGGCGGTCCACCGAGTGCTTCCTCCCCGGCAGGCCGTGACGGTTCCGTTCGGCCCCCTGGATCCGCGTCTTGTGGCGGCGCTCGCGGAGCGCGGCGTGACGTCGCTCTTCACCCATCAACAGAGGGCGGTGGAACTCGCCCGTTCCGGAAGGAACGTGGCGGTGGTGACGCCCACCGCCTCGGGAAAGAGTCTGTGCTACACGATTCCGGTGGTGCAGGGCATTCTTGAGGATCCCGCCGCGAGGGCGCTCTATCTCTTTCCCACCAAGGCCCTGAGTCAGGACCAGATGGCGGAACTCTACGCTCTGATCGAGAAGACCGGTGCGGATATCCGCACCTTCACCTACGACGGGGACACGCCCTCGGCGGCGCGGCAGAAAATCCGCACGGCGGGACATGTGGTGATCACCAATCCCGACATGCTGCATACGGGTATCCTCCCTCACCATACGAAATGGGTGAAGCTCTTCGAGAATCTCCGGTACGTGGTACTCGACGAGCTTCACACTTACCGGGGCATCTTCGGATCCCACCTGGCGAACACGCTGCGGCGTCTGAAGCGGATTTGCGCTTTCTACGGCTCGAAGCCGGTGTTCATCTGCTGTTCCGCCACAATCCGCAACCCCGGCGAGCTCGCCGAGGCACTTCTCGAAGAACCCGTGGCGCTCGTTGCGGAGAACGGGGCGCCCCGGGGAGAAAAACACGTCCTGGTCTACAACCCTCCGCTCGTGAATCGTCAGTTGGGCATCCGCCGCT
>NZ_JARKPW010000130.1:0-29206 GCF_029975095.1 Aminiphilus sp. | reverse complement strand
AACGGAGGGAGGCAAGAGGGGCCATGCGCCTTGTCCTGAACGCCAAGGGAATGGATCGTGTTCTTGCAAGGCATCCCTGGCTTTTTCGTGGTCATGCGGCGGGTTTCCCCGAGGCGCCTTCGGGAGAGCTGGTTGCATTCGGAGATCGTCGGCACGTGCTGGGATGGGGATTCTGGAATCCCGGAGCCTCTCTGTGTTGTCGGGTTCTTGCCTGGACCGAGACTCGTCCAGTTTTGGAGGAGCTTCTTCGGAAACGGTTTGCGGCGGCACTCCGGCGGCGTCGGATCTGGTGTGCCGGAGAGGATGCCTATCGCCTCATCTCCGGCGAAGGCGACGGATTGCCAGGGCTCGTGGTGGATGTCTACGGTCCCGTGGCGGTGGTACAGATGCTCTCCGCGGGATGGCACAGAAACAAGGGGCTTCTGCTGGATGTGCTGCGGGAGTGTCTCGCTCCCGAGGCGGTGGTGCTGCGCAACGATGTGCGTGTTGCCGAAAGGGAGGGCTTTCCCCGGGAGCGGTGTGTCCTTGAAGGCACTCTCTCGGAGGATGCGGTGATTCCCGTGCGGTACGGAGATCTTCTGGCGGGCGTGCGCCCGCTGGGAGGACAGAAGACGGGAGCGTATCTGGACGTGCGGACCTTTCCGCGTCTCCTCTGCGGACTCGCTCCGGGTGCCCGTGTTCTCGACGCTTTCTGCTACCAGGGAGCTTTCGGCCTCCACGCCCTTTCCTTCGGTGCGGCGGAGGTGGTGGCGGTGGACCAGTCCGAAGAGGCACTGGCTGCGGCGGAGGAGGACCGCCTTCGCAACGCGCTTCCGGACAGGCTGCGGCGGATGTGCGGCAACGCCTTCGAGGTGCTCCGGAATCTGGAGCGGGCCGGGGAACGTTTTGATGTCGCCGTGGTGGATCTGCCCCCCTTCGCGCCGGGAAAGGACCAGATTGAAGCAGCCCGCCGGGGATACAAGGAACTCGCCCTGCGGACACTCAAGATGCTGGTGCCGGGAGGGACGCTCTTTTTCTTCTCCTGCAGCGCCGCCTTCGGCGGAGAAATGCTCCGCACCACGCTGGACGATGCGGCGCGGGATGCGGGAAAGGAACTCCGCATCCTGGCGGAGCTGCATCAGGGTGCGGATCATCCCGTGCTTGTCCAGGTGCCGGAGACGGGATACCTGAAAGGCTTTGTACTGGAGGTGACGCCGTGACGACCACGGTGCTTTTCGATTTCGACATGACGCTCGTGAACAGTGCTCCCGCCATCACCCGCTGTCTGAACATAGTTGCCTTGGAAGGAAATCTACGCACCGTCACGGAAGAGGAGGTCCTTGCGACCATCGGTCTTCCCATGGAAGATGCCCTGGTGCGTCTTTGGGGAAGTTACGAGCCCAGGTGGCTCGACATTTACCGGGAGCGTTGCCGGGAGGAGGAGTACGCGGGACTGCTGGTGTTCGACGATGCCGTTCCCACGCTTCGGACATTGCGGGAGCGGGGGTGTCGCACCGGGGTCGTTTCAAACCGTCGTTTCGCCCGCCGGGTGGTGGAGTGTGTTGCTCTGGACACTCTCTGCGATGTCGTCGTCGGGCTTGAGGACATCGCGAGGCCGAAACCCTTTCCCGATGCGTTGGAACATGCCCTGGCCGTCCTCGGAAGTACCGCGGGAGAAACCCTTTATGTGGGTGACACGGATGTGGACATGCAGACCGCTGCCGCTGCCGGAGTCCGCGGTGTGGGAATCACCACGGGCAACTTCGGGGCACCGGAGCTTCTCGCCGCCGGCGCGTGGTGCACGGTGGACCGTCTTCAGGAGGTGACGGACCTGTCGTGAGCGATGCCACGCCACGCCGGAACCTTCGGGAGACGTTGCGACGATGGACCTGGTGGTTCATCGTGGCGGTTCTCGTGGCTGGGGCTGTTGCCCTGTATCTTGCATGGTGGCGTCATTACCAGGAAATGCATCCCCGAGTCGCCTGGGCACAGCCGTGGATGCACGTGGAGGAACACCCCCTCGATGTGGCGCTCCTCTGGCGGGAGGAAGTTCTCCGGGCGGATCGGGACGGAGAGGTTCACTTTTCCCGCGGAAACGCTCCTTTTCGGGTCGCCAAGGGCGATGTCCTGGCGGTGATTGGAGGAAAGGCGTTCCGGGCTCCCGGCGCGGGGTATTTCGTTCCCGCTCTGGACGGAAAAGAGAATTCGTGGCTTTTCGGTGCCATCTGGGAAGGAGATGGACCGATTCCTTCAGCGCCGCAGGCCAGGTTCATTGCTTCCGGATCCCGGATCAAAAAAGGCGATCCCCTGGGCAAATTTCTTCCGATGCCCCAGGATCTGCGTTTCGTGGCCTATGTGACGCGGACTCCCGCGGTGGACCGGGATGTGCGGCGTAACGTTCTCTCCGTCCGGACAGGAAAGGACGTGCCGCCGATCGTGGCCGTGATACGGACGGCGAAGCATTTCGGCGTGCGGACAAAGGTCTACTGCTCCCTTCCCGTGTTTCCGCTGGAACTGTTGCCCCGTCGGAACGAGCAGTGGATTCTCGAGGGGGCGGCCATGACGGGTGTGGTGGTTCCCCAGGGGGCGGTGACGGTCCGGAACATGCGGGAAGGCGTGTTTCTCGTGACGGGGTCGAGCGTGCGCTTCCAGGAAGTTACGGGAGTCCCCATTTCGGAGCGCCGTTTTCTCGTCACGGAAGGTCTTGTCCCCGGGGCGCTGGTTCTTCTCTCTGCTGAAAACGCCCGGGAAGGACGGGTGAAACTGTGGTAGATTCTAGAGGAACGAAGTGGCCGGAGGGGCCGTTGCCTTGAGACTGCCTGTGCGCCCTGGAGGAGAGAAATTCCGGGAGGAGTCGAGGATGATTCGGAACGAGGATGTTGCAACAATGGTGCGGCGTCGCATCCGGGAGGTCCGGGAGCGCATGGCCGAAGCGGCTGGACAGTCCTGTCGGGATGTCGCCTCGATACGTCTTGTGGCCGTATCGAAGTACCACCCCGTTTCCGCCATGGTCGCCGCGGCTCTGGAGGGCGTGGATATCCTTGGGGAGAACCGCGTCCAGGAAGCGTTGGCCAAACGGCCCGCCTGGGAGGCGGAACTCCGTCACCGTGGCGTGCCGCAGCCATGGACCCCATGGCATCTCGTGGGCCATCTTCAGCGAAACAAGGCCAGGAAGGCGACGGAACTCTTTTCGTGCATCCAGAGTGTCGATTCCATTCGACTCGGGGAAGAACTCTCCCGAATCGCCGGCGAGGACGGGAAGACGCTTTCGGTGCTGCTCGAAGTGAACACGTCGGGAGAGGCGAGCAAACACGGTGTTTCCCCTGAGGCGGCTTCGGCGTTGACGGAGCATCTCCTTGAGAAGTGTCCTTTCCTTTCCGTGGAGGGGTTCATGACCGTCGGGCCCCTGGAGGGAGGAGAATGCGAGACGGCAGCGGCCTTTGTCCGCTTGCGGACGCTTCGGGATGATCTGGCCCGTCGTTTCGGACGCCCTTTTCCGGAACTTTCCATGGGCATGAGTGGTGATTTCGCTTTGGCCATTCGAGAGGGAAGCACGATGGTACGAATCGGCAGCGCGATCTTCGGTCCGAGAGGAGGGGCGGAGGATGTTTGAGCGACTTCTCGTTCGACTGGGCATTCTCGAAGAAGTGGAAGATCTCGCCGTGGAGGACGATGTTCTTCAGGAGCGGAAGCGGCGCGTTCTCGAACCGCCGCCTTCCGAAACCATGCTGGTCCTCTGTCGGGGATCCGCCTGCATCGAACGCAGGGAGGCCCTCGGTGAAGCGCTCCGGCAGGGACGTCTTGTCCTGATGGATCTTCGTACCTGCGAACGCGGTGTCGGACAGAACATTCTCGACTTCGTCTGCAGCGTTGCCTACGCGGAAAAAGGGGACGTGCGGCGGATCGCTCCCGGAGTCTTTCTTGCGCTTTCGGATGTGACGGTTTTGGAGGAGTGGGACCCGGCCCGCACGGAGAAAAAAGACGAAGGGGCGGAAAGCGACGAGGAACGATCGCAGGTGCAGGTCGGACCCGGAGGGGAGGAGGAACCGTGAGCGAGAAGGAACTGCTTTCCGCCATGGACGTGGCCAATCAGGAGTTCAAACGTGCGCTTCGGGGATACGACCAGAGCGAGGTGGATTCCTTTCTCGACCAGGTGGCGGGAAGCATTCACGCCTATACGGAGCAGTACAGGGAGCAGCAGCGGCGCATTCAACAGCTTGAAGAGCAGATGAAGGAATATCGGGGGCTCAAGGACTCGCTGCAGGAGGCGCTTCTCATGGCGCAGAGGAGCGCGGAGGAGCGGATCCGTGCGGCGGAACGGCAGGCCGATGCCGTCATCGCCGAGGCCCAGGCCAAGGCCGAACACCTGATCGGTGAAGCCCGCAACCAGGTGGAGACAGCCCGGAGAGAGCTCGCCCGCGTCCGGGACGTGCGTCGGGATCTCGTGGGCGAGCTGCGGGCGCTTCTTTCCCGGTTTGATTCCCTCCTTGAAACACAAAACGAAGATTCCGGTTCGGAGGGAGGAACACCTCCCCGGTCCGAGCCTTGAGAGAGGGGCATTTCCTCACGTGTCTTCCTCTTGCCGCACTTGTGACGATGCGTCCGAACCAGTACAATAGACCAATGGCTTCCAGAGGATATGAACCATTGATTCCATAGAGAGGCCGAACTTTGACAATTCCATAAGGGGTGAGACACCGATGCAACTGATGCAGATGTTGTTGATTGCGGCGGGTGTCGCAGTCGGCTTTGCGGCGGGATATTTCCTCCGCAAGGCCTTCGAAGAGAAACGTCTCGACGGAGCGCGAGCCCAGACGGAACGGATGCTCAAGGACGCGGAATCACAGGCGGAGCAACGGAAGAGGGAAATCCTCACGGAAGCGAAGGAGGAGGCCCTTCGGCTTCGCCAGGACGTCGAGAAGGAAATCAAGGACAGGCGGAACGAACAGCAGCGAGTGGAGCGCCGCCTGGAACAGAAGGAAGAGAATCTCGACCGCAAGCTCGATGCCCTTACCCGCAAGGAAGAGGAGCTCAAGATCAGTCAGGATGCGCTGAAGTCCCGCATGGATGAGATCGAGACGATCAAGGTGGAGCAGGTGCGCCGACTCGAAGAAGTGGCGGGGATGACGAGGGAGCAGGCGCAGCAGGTTCTCCTTGCGGAGGTGGAGCGGGAGGCCGATCACATCATCGGACTTCGCCTCAAGGAGCTGGAGGAGAAGGCCAAGCGCGAAGCCGACAAGAAGGCCGCGGAGATCATCTCCACCGCGATTCAGCGCTGTGCGGTGGAACACACGTCGGAGGTGGCCGTGAGCGTGGTGAACCTTCCCTCCGACGAAATGAAGGGGCGCATCATCGGCAGAGAGGGACGCAACATCCGCGCTTTCGAAACCCTCACCGGTGTGGATCTCATCGTGGACGACACGCCCGAAGCGGTCACCGTGAGCAGTTTCGACCCCGTCCGCCGGGAAGTTGCCCGGCGTTCCCTCGAAAGGCTGATCGTGGACGGCCGGATACACCCCGCCCGGATCGAGGAGCTTGTGGAGAAGGCCCAGCGCGAGGTGGAGGAGCAGATCCTCGAGGCCGGCGAAGAGGCCCTTCTCGACACGGGAATCAAGAACATGCACCAGGATCTGGTGCGTCTCGTGGGGCAGCTCAGATTCCGGACAAGCTACGGACAGAATTCTCTCCTGCACAGTCTGGAGGTGGCGCATCTGGCGGGCATCATGGCCGCCGAACTGGGGCTCGACGAATCCCTCGCCCGCAGGGCGGGATTGCTCCACGACATCGGCAAGGCCGTGGACCATCAGGTGGAGGGCCCCCACGCGGTCATCGGAGCGGACATCGCCCGCAAGGCCGGCGAACCACAGGAGGTGGTGAACGCCATCGCCTCCCATCACGAGGACGAGGAGCCCCAGACGGTGTATGCGGTCCTCGTCGCCGCCGCCGACGCGGTGAGCGCTTCCCGCCCCGGAGCGCGCCGGGAGAGCCTGGATGCCTACATCAAGCGCCTGGAGAAATTGGAAAGCCTGGCCAAGGCGTTTCAGGGTGTCGCCAAGGCCTTTGCCATCCAGGCGGGGCGCGAGGTGCGGGTCATGGTCGTTCCCAACCTCACCGACGACGGGTCGATCCAGAAAATGGCCTTCGATGTGGCGAGGAAAATCGAGGACGAGATGAAATATCCCGGGCAGATCAAGGTCACGGTGGTTCGGGAAACCCGGGCAGTGGAGTACGCGAAATAACCATGCGCATTCTTTTCATCGGCGACGTGGTGGGCAGGCCCGGAAGGGATCTCGTGCGGGAACTCCTTCCCCGTATCCGGGAGGACGACGGCCCCTTCACATTCGTCCTCGCCAACGGCGAGAACGCGGCGGCTGGTTTCGGCCTCACCGAGAAGGTGATGGAGGAACTGTTCGCTCTGGGGGTCGATTGCCTTACCGGAGGAAACCACATCTGGGACAAGAAGGAATTTCTTCCCGTTCTCGCGGGAGAGAACCGGGTGTTGCGGCCCGCGAACTATCCCGATGGCTGCCCCGGTCAGGGCTGGACCGTCCTCGAGCGGGGCGGCGCCCGCCTGGCGGTGCTGAACCTGCAGGGCAGGACGTTCATGCCTCCTCTTGATTGTCCTTTTCGGACGGCGGATCTCCTGCTCGGGCGGATTTCCGAGCAGGCGGTCTTCGTCGATTTTCACGCCGAGGCCACATCCGAGAAATATGCCCTTTTTCGGTATCTCGAGGGGCGCGTTTCGGCGGTGGTGGGGACGCATACGCACGTACAGACCGCCGACGAGGATGTACTTCCCGGTGGTACGGCGATTCTCTCGGACGTGGGCATGACGGGAGGACACGGCGGCGTCATCGGCATGGAGAAAGAGACGACGCTCTCTCGGTTCCTGACGGGCCTGCCCTCCAAATTTTCCGTCTGCGAGAACGACCTTCGCCTCTGCGGCGTGGTGGTCGACATCGACGAGGAGACGGGAAGAGCTCTCCATATACGGCGCTTGCAGATCCGTCTGTGACGGTCCTCCTCTGTTACAGCGCCTCGAATGTTTGACGGGGGACCATGCAAAGGCTCTCAGGAAGACGATGCCGGAGCCGCTCCACATGGATGAACCAGGCTCGAAGCTGCTGTCGAAATCGAGTACGCAGGGCGGAGGAGTTCCAGAGGCTGTCACCGGAAAAGGCGAGCCCTCAGGGAGGTGCCGGAGTCATGACGGTAGAAATGCTTAAGGTCAGTGCCAACAGCAATCCCAACGCAGTAGCGGGTGCGATTGCCTCCATTGTCCGGGCCGGCAAGGAAGTGGAAATTCAGGCCATAGGTGCGGGAGCGGTGAACCAGGGCGTCAAATCCATCGCCATCGCACGGGGCTATCTCGCGCCGAACGGACTGGACATCTGTTGCGTTCCCGCATTTGCGGACATCGAAATCGACGGCCAGAGCCGTACCGCCGTGAAGCTCATGATTCGGAACAGATAGAAAGACACACTTCTCGGAGAACGTGTCTGCGTTTGGCCGTGAGACGGCCGGAAAATGGCGCGGGCGACGTGGGTCCGACCGAGAAAAAGAATCTGTAAAGAGGATTTGTTTCTGCAAGCGAGAGGGGCTCCCCCTAGGGGAGCCCCTCTCGCTTGCATTTCCGAAGAAACTAAGGGGATGCATAGCACCTCACAAAGATACAAGATGCCGTGATCGCAAGATACGGCGCTCCAAAAACGACAAAGTCGATAGAAACTTGGGTCTTAAGTCACCTAGGCAGTATCTCTTTTTTTGAGTACACTGCTGCGTGTAATCTTTTGTGCTTTCTCTCGCTGCGAAGGATTGCCGAACGCAAATTTCCGAGGGGAGGCCGAGTTTTTTGAAAAGGGAGGGTGGAGAGATGGAAGAACATCGTTGTCGCGGACAGGGGAGAGTCGTTGTGGTGTGCGTGGCGTTCATGTTGGTCGTGTCGGGGTTGTTCATATACCTGCCTGCCAAAGGGGAGGCGGGAGGCTCCGCTACGGTTTCCAGTGCCGGGTCCCAGGAAAAAACCATTGCCGGTGAGTACATCGTCATGTTTCACGCCAAGTCCAGGATTACATCAAGCACCGGCGAAACCCGACGTGCTCTTGCGGCATTGATGCTGGAGCTGCAGGGGGAGTATTTGGCGAGCCGCTATGGCTTCGCTGTGGTCCGCTCCTACGATGCGATTGCGGAGACGACGGGGAAAGGGATGTTTCACGTCCGAAGCGACCTGGCGGCGAGGGATCGGAATATGGAGGAGAAGCTGTTGTCCCTTCTCGGCCAGGATCTGCTCATCGAATCCGTGGCGCCGAATCGGGAGCAGCGGTTGATCTCCACGCCCTGATCTTTTTCTGAAAACACAACGGATTTCTTCCAAAAAACCGACGAAAGTGGTGATGTGCCGTGAAGAAGATCGGAGTTGCCTTTTTCTGCCTGTTGCTCCTCGTTTTTTGTGTCGGATCGGTAAATGCTGCAGCCTCTCCGGACTATGTCCCCGGTGATGTTCTTGTGCTCCTCCGAGAGACCCCTTCTGCGAGCGCACAGGCGGACGGCGTTTCTTTCGAAGCGGCTCTTGCCTCTCAGGCGTCTGCCTTTGCTCAGTCCATCGGAGCCCGGGCGGTGCAAACCTATCCCTCTCTGGCGGCGACCACGGGAAAGAGCATCGTGTTGCTCCGTTCCGACACAAAAAGCACGGAGGAACTCCTTGCGATGTTGGAAGACAATGACTCGGTGCTCGGTGCGAGCCCGAATTACGTCGTCCATGCGTCGGCGGTTCCCGACGATCCACGTTACGGTGAGCTTTGGGGAATGGAGCGCATCGGTGCACCCCAGGCGTGGGATGCCACGACGGGAAGCGATGCCATCTACGTGGCGGTGATCGACTCGGGGATCAAGTACGATCATGTGGATCTCGCGGCGAACATGGGACGCGACATGGACGGGTTTTACGGGCGGAATTGCGTCACTGGCGCGTGGGACCCTAATGATCCTCTGGACGACCAAGGGCATGGCACCCACGTGGCGGGAAGCATCGGCGCCGTAGGAAACAACGGCGTGGGTGTGGCCGGAGTGAACTGGAACGTGAAGCTTCTGGCGGTGAAGGTTCTGAATGACCAGGGGAGGGGCTCCGGAGCGGATATCATCGCCGGGTTCGATTACGTGCTGGGGCAGAAGAACCGCGGGCGGAACATTCGGGTGGCCAACATGTCCCTGGGGGGCTGGTGGACTCCCGTGGCGGATCCCTATTCTGATCCCTATGGTGCGGCGCTCAACGCCCTCTGCAACGCGGGGATTCTCGTGGTCGTCGCCGCGGGAAACGAATATCAGGATATCGACAATCCCGGCGGGCCCGGATCGGATCCGGACAACCCCGATGATGATTATCGAGGATTGCGTCCCTATCCGGCCTGCTTCCCCTTTAGCCGCATGATCACCGTGGCGGCTATCGACAGTTCTGGGGCGAAGGCGAATTTTTCCAACTACAGCCCGAACTACGTGCATCTCGCAGCGCCGGGGGTGAACATCCTGAGCACCACCTTCGACGGCGGATACGCTTCGTGGAATGGAACATCCATGGCGACGCCCTATGTGGCCGGTGCGGCGGCTCTCCTGATGGCCCGGTATCCTGCGGAGACGGCGGATCAGATCAAAGCGCGCATTGTGGACAATGTGGCGGCGAATGCGAACCTCGCCGGGCGAGTGTCCACCGGAGGTGAGCTTGATCTCGCGGCAGCCATGGGAGGTGCTGTGCCCACCGGAACGATTACACCCACACCAACCCTGTCGCCCACTCCTTCGTCCGGCGGCAGTGGCGGTGGTGGCGGTTGCTCCGTGGGTGTCGTGCCCGGCATGCTTCTGCTTCTGGTTCCGTTGCTCCTGTTGCGCGGAAAACGCTAGCGCAGGGCGTTCTTCGGAGAGAACGCCGCAGGCTCCCGCCTTTTTTCTCGGGGGGCGAGCACCGCGGAAAAAGCCTCTGTATTGTCCCGGAAAGCCGCCGCAGTGTTCGAGGCGGCTTTCCGGCTTTTCCTGTCCCTCGTCTTCTCGTCGCCTGTAGTGCGGAGGTGCGGCTCGAATGCTCTCCACCCGCAACCGGGCGGCAGGCTGCTTCCCGAGAACGACGGTACGCGTGGATTCTTTGGTGTCCGCTCTTGAGGAGTGCGCCTGCGTTCTCTGCGGGTCGGTTTGTCAAGTCCGGTCGCGTCACGACCGAAACGGAAACCGGAGTGGTGGAGCGTTGCTTGTGGAACAGAGACGATTTTTCCGGCGCCACTTGCCGAGGAAACGGGGGAATGGGACGTGTCCGATCCGAAATGGAGCGGCGTGCAGTCTTTGTTGACGGAACAGAATGTGGCGAGGCTCGCGGAGATACGGCAGAAACTGCGCGACCAGGGAGTGTCTCTGAAAGGAGGCGCGAACGGCGGTGAAGGAGCGCTCTCCCCGGTGTTTGAAAGCCTGGTGGAGAAAGCCCTCGCCGCCTCGACGAATCCCTCCTCGTTTCCAATCACGGACGGGCCTGTTTTCACCGTAAAACCCGTTCCATCCTGGGAGCTGACCCCTCCGGGCGAGGAGGATGTGCTTCAATGGGGGGACTGGGTGGAGGTGGACGGAGCGAAGTATTGCCGGGCCTATCCACCTGAGGGTGCTCAACGGGGAGCGCCTGCGTATTACATGGACGAGGCGGGAGGATGGTACAGCCTCGCGTCCTGTCCTGGGGCGGTGCTCACTCCCATTGAGACTCCCTCGTGGTACTCGCCCGAGATGGGGGGCCCCCCGCCTCTCGACGGGGAGGAGGAGACGCCCGTGACGGGTGGGACGCCGAACCTCTCCTATCAGTGGGGAGAGTGGACGGAGATCGACGGTGTGTCCTACCGGGAGGTGGTTCCGCCGGAGCCGCTTCAGGGCGGCACCAGCCGTTACTACATGAACGAGGAGGGCGACTGGTTCCGTTTGCGCGGTGCGGAGGGTGCTGCGCTGGAGTCCATTGAGTCACCGAAGTGGTTTGCGGGCTGGACGCCGGTGGAGACGGAGCCCTCGGACGGCCTGCGTCAGGCTCTCCGGACTTTTCTGGAGGAATTGATCGGGGCTCTCGATGGAGCGGTGGGGACATCGGCATAACAACTGGAGAAATGATAGAGTGGGCGGGGAAAAGAGCAAAACTCTTTTCCGCGCCCGTTCTTTTTTCTTTTGTTCCGGCCGGGGGGTGTTTTTCCTGTTGTTTCCTGTGGCACATCGCTGTATGTGCGGCCGCGATGCGGCGGAAAAAATTTCAGATTTTCGGATGTGGCGGGACCCCCGAATGCCGGTGAATATCGTGTAGTGTGCGTGTGACCGTTGCTGTTTCGAGGGAGGGGGGGGGAGTGTGTGTGGGAATTTTTCATGGCCGGAGGCGAAAAGGGAGCGGAATGGTGCGATTTCTGGTATTGCTCGTGATGGGGCTGGTGTTTTGTGTGCCCTCTCAGGGGAAGGCGGAGACGAAGAGTGCCGGTGGAACTGATTCGCAGGAGAAGAGCGTCCCCGGAGAATATCTTGTGATGTTCCACCCCAAGGCGGCGATTCAGGGAAATACCGGAGCGACACGCCGCGCTCTTGCGGCGTTGATGCTCGAAATGCAGGGGGAATATCTGGCGAATCGCTACGGACTCACGGTGGTCCGGGCTTTCGATGCGATTGCCGAGACGACGGGAAAGGGAATGTTCCACGTCCGGAGCGATTTGGCCGCCAAAGACTCGAACGTGGCGGACAAACTGTTGTCCCTGCTTGATCAGGATCTCCTGATCGAGTCGGTGACGCCGAACAGAGAAAAAAAACTGCTCTCCGCACCGTGAGGCTACATGACGTTGTGCGGACGGAATGCCCTGTCCCTTGGGGGTTCTCTCGGCGGGGCGCGTGTTTTTCTGAGGCAGCTCCGTCGTTTCGAGAAAACACCGACGGGGAATTTGCCGTACCGGGTTTCCGGAAGTTCGGTACCATGTAACCGCGGAATAGTGTGTCGAAACGGGATGGGCTTTCTTTGGCGTTGTGGTCAAAATTTTGGCGAAAGTGGTGATCTCCCATGAAAAAGTTCGCTCTTGTCCTGTCGCTTCCTTTCCTCCTACCGTTTCTTTTGATTTCCGGCTCGATGGCCTCCGCCGCCTCGTTCGTGCCCGGGGAGGCTCTGGTGCTTCTCGAAGGCGGGTTTTCCGAAGCGGTTCGTGCGGAAGAAGGAGCCTTCGCGGCGGCCCTGGCCTCTCGGGCATCGGCCTTCGCCCGCTCCGTCGGAGCCGAGGCGGTCGGAACCTACGCCGCGTTTTCCGCGACGACGGGAAAGACCATCGTCCATCTTCGTTCCGTCGGAAAAAGCACGGAAGAACTTCTTGCAGCACTCGAAAACAACCCCGCGGTGCTGAGCGCACGCCCCAACTACATCAGACATCGCTCGGCCGTGCCGAACGATCCGCGCTACGGGGAACTTTGGGGAATGGAGCGCATCGGTGCTCCCGCCGCGTGGGATTCCACCACGGGAAGCGACTCGGTGTATGTGGTGGTGATCGACTCAGGGATCACGTACAACCATCCGGATCTCGGGGTGAACATGGGCCGGGACCTGGACGGTAACAGGGGGAAGAACTGCCTCGACGGAGCCCCCGATCCGACGGACATCATGGACGATGAGGACGGGCACGGAACGCACGTATCGGGGAGCATCGGTGCCGTCGGCGACAACGGCGTGGGCGTGGCCGGAGTGAACTGGAGCGTGAAACTCCTGTCGGGAAAAGTTTTCGACGGCAATGACGGAGGTTCGGATGCCGAGATCATCGATGCCCTGAATTATGCGCTGGATCAGAAAAACCGAGGCTTGAACGTCCGTGCGGTCAACATGTCTCTGGGGGGGTGGAATCCGCCCTTTGCGAACCCGGAGGCCGACCCCCTGGGCGCGGCGATCAAGGCGGTCTGTGACGCGGGCGTTCTCGTCGTGGTCTCCGCGGGAAACGAGTACCAGAATATCGACAATCCCGGCGGCCCCGGGTCGGACCCGGAGAACCCGGGCTATGACTATCGAGGCGAGCGCCCCTATCCGGCCTGCTTCCAGTTCGACGGGATGATTACCGTTGCGGCCATCGACGACTCCGGCGCGAGGGGAGACTTTTCCAACTACAGCCCGACCTTTGTGCATCTCGCCGCCCCGGGCGTCCACATCCTCAGCACCACATCCGACGGCGGTTACGCTTCGTGGGATGGAACATCCATGGCCACGCCCTACGTGACGGGTGCGGCGGCGCTTCTGGCGGCCCGATATCCCACGGAGACGGCGGCACAGATCAAGACTCGCATTCTCGGCGGGGTGAACGTCAACACCGAGCTGGCAGGAAAAGTTGCCACGGGGGGCGATCTGAACGTCGCCGCCGCGATGGGTGGCGCACCCACGGGAACGCCTACCGCCTCTCCCACGCCGCAATCTGGTGGCGGCGGCGGTTGCTCGACCGGTGTCGTGCCGGGGATGCTTTTCCTTCTGGTTCCCCTGTTTCTGTTCAACAGGAGGTGATGGGTTCGGGCATCTCCGGTGGAATTGTGGCGGAACCGCCGAAATGCACGGCAGGGCTCGCTTCGGCTCTCCGCCGACGGAAGCCCTGCCGTGCGTCGAGTGTCTTCCGCATTCCCTGAGCAGGCTCGAACCGTTGAGGCGGAGGTGGTCCGCCTGGACTTTTCTCCTTCCGTTCCCGCGCAGATGGTGTTTCGGGGAATCCGGAAACTCCGGCGTATCCGTCCACGCCGGAGGTGACTGCGGCGGCGGAGACGTTGCGGGTCGGGCTGAAACAGCCCGACCCGTTTGAGTACGCTCGTTGCCGCTTCTGGTCAACAGATGCGAGGGAGAAGTTCCCCCACGGGCATGTCCACGAGGCGCCGGCCTCCGATGCGGGTGGTCAGGCTCACCAGGTTCGGATGGTCCTCCGTGACGGTGCCGATTGCCGCAGCCTCAGCGCCGAGAGGATGGCTTCGGAGGAGGCGGAGAGCCTCGGCGGCGTCCCCGGGAGCGACTGCCACGACGGCGGTGCCTTCGCAGGCGAGAGAGAGGAAGTCCAGGCCGAGAAGATCGGCGACGGAGACGACTCCGGGATCGGTCGGAAGCGTGCTTTCCTCCACGGAGATGCCGAGATGGCGGCTTTCCGCCCATTCGCAGAGGACGGTTCCCACGCCTCCCCGGGTGCAGTCCCGCATGGCCCGGAGCCCGGGGAGCGGGAGCAGGGGAGCAAGCAACGGCCACAGGGCGGCGCAGTCGCTGGCGAGCCCCGGAACGTTCAGTTCGTAGCGTGCCGCGGCGATGGCCGCGCCGTGCCGGCCGGCTGGGCCGGTGAGGAGAAGCGTGTCCCCGGGCTGCAGTCTGGCGGCTCCGAGTCGTTCTTCTCTGCGGGGTTCTTCTCTGCCCAGGGCGCAGACGGAGAGAAAAAGCCCATCTACGGCGCCTCGGGGAACCACTTTGGTGTCGCCTCCCACGAGTCGCATTTCCAGAGCATCGCATACGGCTCCGGCGCTCCGGAGATGCTCCAGAAGTTCCTCTTCGTCGAATCCTTCCTCCGCGATGACACTGAGCAGAAGCTGTTCCGGGCGAACGCCGCGGACGGCGAGGTCGTTCGCGGCGCCGCAGACGGCGAGTTTGCCGAGGTTTCCCCCGGGAAAAAAGCGGGGTGTGACGGTGAATCCGTCCATGGTCGCTCCCGAGCCGTCCGGTTCGATGGCGCAATCCTCCATGTCGTGCCCGCTCAGGGGAAAGCACCCGGCGATACGGTGCACGAGCTGCTGGGTCAGTCTTCCGCCGCTGCCGTGTCCGAGGGTCAGGCGGCTCATGGCGTGCCTCGCAGGGCGTAGCGATAGTGGGCGGCGCAGCTTCCTTCGCTGGAGACCATGCAGGGGCCGACCGGCGATGCGGGAGTGCAGGGATTGCCGAAGAGCGGGCATTCCGGAGGAGTCAATTTCCCCGTGAGGATGTCGCCGCAGCGGCACTCCGTCTCCACCTGCGCGGGGATTGTCGGAAGAGGAAAGCGTTGCGCGGCGTCCCACGGACGGAATTCTTCCCGCAGGGTGAGCCCGGAGGAAGGAATCACGCCGAGTCCCCGCCACGGTGCGTCCACAGGGAGAAACACACGCTCCATCAGTTCCCGGGCTCTCGCGTTTCCCCCCGGGCGCACCGCTTTTCCGTAGAGGGAGCGCACCGTTGGTCTGTTCGTGTGGATCTGCCGAAGCAGTTCCGTCAGGCCGAACAGGATGTCTTCGGCCTCGAAGCCGGCGATGACGCAGGCGATGCCGTATCGCTCGGGAAGGAAGGAATAGGGTGCTTCGCCGAGGATGACGCTCACGTGACCGGGAAGAAGCAATCCATCCACGGCCGGCTCGGGATCGGCCGCGAGAACGTGCAGCACGGGAGGGACGAGTTTGTGGAGGGAGAGGACGGAAAAATTGGCCGCCTTTTTTTCCGCCGCCTCCAGCACGACCGCCGCTGTGGACGGCGCGGTGGTCTCGAAGCCCGGCGCAAGGAAGACCACCTGCCGTTCCGGTTCCCGGAGGGCGGTCTCCAGCGCCTGAAAGGCGGAGGTGACGATACGCACGTCCGCTCCCCGTCCCCTCGCGTCCAGAAGAGAGCCATCCCGCCCGGGAACGCGCAACAGGTCTCCGAAGGTGGTGACGGTCACTCCGGAAAGAGACGCCAGAGAAAGAGCCGCGTCGATCTCGCTCTGGTCGGTGACGCACACGGGGCATCCGGGGCCGGAGAGGAGCGTGAGTTCCTTGGGGAGAAGGGATCGGATGCCGTTCCGGAAGATGGAGACCGTGTGGGTGCCGCAGACCTCCATGAGGATCGTCGGACGCGAGACGAGACGTGCCAGCATCTCGCCGAAGGAGGGAGCTGTCCGTTCAGGCATGGTTCATGCGCTCGGAGCCATCGGACATACCGGGGGAATGTCGGTGGAATCGGAGACCGGCTCCGGGGAAAGCGTCGCTTCGAGTGCACGGATCTCCTCCCAGAGAGACTCCAGTTCCCGCCCGTCCTCTTCCCGGAGCTTCTCGATGGCGAAGCCGGCATGGACCAGAATGCTGTCGCCGATCTGCACGGAGGAGAGCAGGTCGGTTCTGACGAGGACTTCTGCGGTTCCCGCCCGGGCGCGACAGGTCCGTTCGTCCGTAATGGCTACGATTCGATGGGGAATTGCAAGGCACATGATGGTATTTTCTCCTTGGAGTATCGAAATAGGCTCCGTCGGGACCGTTGTTCCGATGGAGTTTTCCACTGTTTGCATTTCGAAAAGTATTGTACCTCCTGAAGGAACCATTGTCTTGGCTTTTGGCTTGTACTAAAATACAGGGGAATATGTGAGGTTGAAAGCGGAGGCAAAGGAGGTGAGACGAAAGAAAAAACGGTATCGGCACCGCGATCCTTGAAACTGGAGATGTTTGCGCGTCGTACATGTACGACTTTGAGACGTCGAGGAGGGGGATCATGAGCAACGGGATCGAACAGCGCGAACAGTGGGGCAGCAGGATAGGCTTTATTTTAGCGGCGGCGGGATCCGCCGTGGGACTGGGGAACATCTGGAAGTTCCCCTATATGGTCGGAGCCAACGGTGGCGGCGCCTTCGTTGTCATTTATCTCGCCATCGTCTTCACCATCGGAGTCTCGGTCATGCTGGCGGAGTTCGCCATCGGACGCAACGCGGGGCTCAACGCGGTCGGTTCCTTCAAAAAAATCAAGGGAGGCGCCTGGCCCCTCGTGGGATGGATGGGCGTCATCGCAGGATTCATCATTCTTTCGTTCTACGGCGTGGTGGCCGGGTGGACGCTCGCCTACATGGTCAAATCCTTTACGGGGCTCATCGCCATCGCCGCCGAGGGGAAAGCGGGAGACGCCTTCGGCGCCTTCGTGAGCAATCCCACCCAGGTGATCCTCTGGCAGGCCATCTTCATGTTCATGACCATCTGGATCGTCTACAAAGGGATCGGGAGCGGCATTGAGCAGTATTGCAAATGGATGATGCCGGGACTCTTCGTCATTCTCGTCATTCTCATCTTCCGTTCGGTCACGCTCGAGGGTGCGGCCAAGGGACTCGAATTCTACCTCAAACCCGATTTCTCCAAGGTGCACGGAGGCGTTTTCCTCGCCGCACTGGGACAGGGCTTCTTCTCCCTCTCCCTCGGCATGGGGTGTATGATCACCTATGGTAGTTATCTGTCAAAGAAGGAAGTGCTTCCCTCCTCCGCCGTGACGGTGTCCTTCCTCGACACGGCCGTGGCCTTCCTGGCGGGGCTCGTCATCTTCCCCGCAGTGTTCGCCTTCGGCGTCGAGCCCGGCGCGGGCCCGGGCCTCACCTTCATCACCCTTCCCAGCGTGTTCGCCAAGATGCCCGGCGGCATGATCTGGTCGGCGCTCTTCTTCTTCCTGCTCTTTCTCGCGGCCATCACCTCCGCCATTTCGCTTCTCGAAGTCTGCGTGGCCTACTTCAAGGACGAACTCGGCTGGAGCCGCTCCAAGGCGGCGTGGCTGCTCGGGCTGGTCATTTTTCTCCTGGGCGTTCCCTCCGCGCTTTCTCTCGGAGGACATATTCCCCAGGTGGCGGGCAAGGATTTTCTGGATGCCATGGATTTCCTCTCCTCAAACATCCTTCTGCCCCTCGGCGGAATTTTCATCTCCCTTTTTGTGGGATGGGTATGGCTTGACGGAGCCGAGAAGGAAGTCACCAACAACGGCACCATTCCTTTCGGTCTCATGACCGCCTGGGTGTGGATCTGCCGTGTCGTCGCTCCCGTGGCCATCGGCTACATTTTCTTCTCGGGTCTCAAGTGGTAGTTTCAGGAGGCAGGCTTTCCGGAAAGGAGTACCTCTGACCTGATGGACGCCTCCGTGCTTTCGGAAAGCCGTGCTTTCTGAAAGTTCGGAGGCGTTGTCATCTGCAACGGAGAAGGAATTCAGCCACCAAAAGCATGCCGATAAAGAATAATATCCATAATAAAAAAGAAATTGCTTCTTTTCTTGACCTTTTGTGAACAAGTGGTATGATTGACGTGGAATGGCTCATCCCGAAGAGCGTCGCAAGAGAGTCTCCGTTTCCGGAAACCGGCTGAAAGAGGATGCGGAGCGCCGAAGGTGCAAGGCCCACGGGCTGAATCTCTCAGGCGGAAGGATTGCGGCGGGAGGGATCTCTGGAAAGGGCGTGCCCGCGCCCGCCTAAGGAGCAAGCGCGCCCGCGCGAATCTCCGGGGCACCAGGACAGAGTAGGCCGTCGTCCCGTAAAGGGGGGAATGACCTATGTCTGTCAATGTTTTGTTGGTGACCAACAACGCCCGCATCGTTGGACATGTGTCCTCTTCCCGTTTCGTCGAGGGCACGGCGCAGGATGTTTTTGTCGCTGCGAGGGATCTCGTTCACCAGGGGTGGCGCCTTCTCACGCATCCTCTCTACGGCAACTTCCGTCCGTTGCAGCAACCGTTCCGTTCCGTTCTTCTACAAAAACCTTCTCTTTTCCCTGCGCCGGTCGATATGGATTCCCTCAAACTGCTCGAGGAAGCCCTTGCGTTTCATGCCCTTCCGAAGGAAACCTCGGTGGCGGATGCTGGTTTTGCTTCGAACACGCTGGAGGACCTGGCTTTTCTCGATATGGAACTCATGAAGGAAAGTCTTCTTCGGGATCGTCTTTGGATCCCTTAGGAGAAAATGTTTTTTTCCCGCTCTTTTTCTCTGTGACGCACGTCACGCCCCCCGAAGGGGAAGATGGCGTCTTTCTTCGGTTGTGCAAAGACGCGTTGTTCCTTTGCGGGGGGCAGGGGACGACGCGAGGGGACCGCTTGCGGAAAGGAGGTGATGAGAGTGATCGAGGTGGACAAGGAATCGTTCGACAGTGTCGTGCTTCAGAGTGAGATCCCGGTGGTGGTGGACCTGTGGGGGCCGAAATGCGGGCCCTGTCTGGCTCTTTTGCCCCAGGTGGAGGAATTGGCGAAAGAGTACGAAGGGCGAGTGGCCTTCTGCAAGCTGAATGTGGCGGAAAATCGCCGACTGGTCATTTCCCTCAAGGTCATGGGCGTACCCACGTTTCTTTTCTATAAGGCAGGAGAAATCGCATCCCGTATCACCGGGGGAGAGGTAACCCTCGAATCCATCCGGGAGAACACGGAGAAACTCCTGCAGGCGTAACATCCCGTTGGGGGGGACAAGCGGTGAGACTGGAACTGCACAAGATCAGCATTACCGGATTGGAACTGGGATCCGTCACTGCCCTGAAGGGTGGTGTGCTCACGGTCGATGAAAAGGCTGTTCTGGAGATGCTCCGCAGGGATTCCCGCTTTGCCGAGGTTGCCGTCGATGTGGCCCGTCCGGGAGAACGGACGCGTATCACGCCCGTGAAGGATGTGGTGCAGCCCCGGTGCAAGCTCGAGGGGCCGGGAGAAGTGTTCCCGGGTTTCATCGGCGACGTGGAGACCGTCGGAAGCGGCAAGACCCTTGTGCTCGACGGCGCCGCAGTGGTTACCTGCGGACAGATCGTGGGTTTTCAGGAGGGTATTGTGGACATGTCCGGTCCGGGCGCTGCCTACACGCCCTTTTCCGGGACATTCAACCTGGTGTTGGTTTTCACTCCCGTGGAGGGGTTGGAAAAACACGACTACGAAAGCGCCTGCCGCACGGCAGGATTCCGGGTCGCCCATTATCTTGCCTCGGCGGTGAAGACCGCCAGGGCGGATGTGGTGGAGAGCTACGAGCTGCCGCCTTTCAACGTGGCCATGACTGCCCATGCGGTTCTGCCCAAGGTCGCCTATCTCTACATGCTCCAATCCCAGGGGTTGCTTCATGACACCTATGTGTACGGCGTGGACGCGAAAAGGATCATTCCCACGCTGATCCATCCCAACGAGGTGATGGACGGGGCCATCGTGTCGGGGAACTGCGTCTCTGCCTGCGACAAGAACAGCACCTTCTCGCACCAGAACAACCCCGTGATTCGTGCGCTCTATGCACGGCACGGCAGGGACATCAATTTCGTGGGGTGCATCATCACCAACGAGAATGTCACGCTCGCGGACAAGAAACGCAGCTCCTCCTACGCGGTAAAACTCGCCTCCATGCTTGGTGTGGAAGGGTTGATCATCAGCGAAGAAGGATTCGGCAATCCCGATACGGATCTGATCATGAACTGTCGCAAGGCGGAAAGCTCGGGAATGAAGACGGTGCTCATCACCGACGAGTACGCCGGTCGGGACGGTGCGAGCCAGTCTCTGGCCGATGCCTGTAAAGAGGCGGATGCGGTGGTGACAGGGGGCAACGCCAACGAGATGATCCTCCTGCCTCCCATGGAGAAGGTCATCGGTTTCCCCACGTTCGTCAACGTCATTGCCGGTGGATATGAAGGTGCTCTTCGGGAGGATGGCTCTCTCCTCGTGGAATTGCAGGCTATTACGGGAGCGACGAGCGAACTCGGGTTTTCCAGGATCAGCACCTGTACGAAGTGATCATTCCGGTGCCGCCTGGCGGCGCGGAAGAGGCCCGATGCGTTTTCTCATCCGGAGAGACGCATTGAAATGAGGAGAAATGAGGAGGTGGAACCATGGGAGCGTTGGCCGGAAAGAAATTGATCCTTCTCGGCGAACGGGACGGCGTGGCGGGACCCGCCATGGAAGTGTGCCTGAAAAACAGCGGCGCGGACGTCGTTTTCTCGGTGACGGAGTGCTTCGTCTGAACCGCCGCGGGAGCCATGGACCTGCAGAATCAGCAGCGTGTCAAGGACGCCGCTGAAAAGTTCGGTGCGGAAAACGTCGTGGTCGTTCTTGGTTCTTCCGATGCGGAAGGCGCCGAGATCTATGCCGAAACGGTGACCAACGGCGATCCCACTTACGCAGGTCCTCTGGCTGGAGCCCCGTTGGGGCTTGCGGTCTATCACGTCTTTGAGCCTGAGATCCGCCAGGAGGCCGACGAGGCCGCCTGGGAGGAACAGATCAGCATGATGGAAATGGTCCTCGACACGGAGAAACTGGGCCAGGCCGTCAAAAACATGCGGGAACAGTACGCCAAATATCCCCTGTAATTCTGGGAACGAAATGGAGGAGGGAACCTCATGTCCTTCCGTGTAGTGCATTATATCAACCAGTTCTTTGCCGGAATCGGGGGAGAGGACAAGGCGGACGTTCCCCCGGAACTGCGGCAGGGCGTGGTCGGCCCCGGGCAGGCTCTTGCGGCCGCTCTCGGCAGCGAAGCCCAGGTGGTTGCCACAGTGATCTGCGGTGACGGTTATTTCGCGGAAAATCTGGAGAAGGCCACCGCGGACATTCTCCAGATGATCCGGAGCTGCAATCCCGACGCGGTGGTTGCGGGACCGGCCTTCAACGCCGGGCGTTACGGAACCGCGGCGGGTGCGGTGTGCGCAGCCGTGTCCAAGGAGCTCGGCATTCCCGCTGTGACCGGCATGTACCCGGAGAACCCGGGAGTGGACATGTTCCGCAAGAGCGCCGTCATCGCGAAGACCGCCGACAGTGCCCGGGGCATGAAGGATGCGGTTCCCGCCATGGCTCGCCTTGTGCTGAAGCTCCTCCGGAAAGAGGAACTGGGCTCTCCGGAGGCGGAAGGGTACCTCGAGCAGGGGCTTCGGAAGAATTTCTTCACCGATGTTACGGGCGCGGAGCGCGCCGTGGAGATGTTGGTGAACAAGCTCGCGGGGAAGCCCTTCGTCACGGAGTATCCCATGCCGGTCTTCGACAGGGTTGCCCCGAATCCACCCCTGAAGGATCTGGCGAATGCCACCATTGCGCTGGTCACTTCCGGAGGCATCTGCCCCAAGGGAAACCCCGACCATATCGAGGCCTCCAGCGCTACCAAGTACGGCGAATACGGTCTCGAGGAGTTCGACCTCCTCACCGCTTCCAGCCACGAGACGGCCCACGGTGGTTATGACCCCACCTACGCCAACAACGACCCGAACCGGGTGCTTCCCGTTGACGTGATGCGGGAGATGGAAAAAGAGGGTGTCTTCAAGAAGCTCTACGGGAAATTCTTCACTACTGTAGGCAACGGAACGCCCGTGGCCAATGCCAAGCGCTTCGGGGCTGAAATCGCGGCGAAACTCAAGAAAGATGGCGTGGACGCGGTGATTCTCACCTCCACCTGAGGAACCTGCACTCGTTGCGGCGCAACGATGGTCAAGGAAATCGAACGCGCAGGATTCCCGGTGGTGCACGTGTGCACGATCGTTCCCATCTCTCTCACCGTCGGCGCGAACCGGATCATTCCCGCCGTCGCCATTCCCCATCCTCTCGGAGATCCCACGAAAACGCCGGCGGAGGAAAAAATCATCCGCCGGAAACTCGTCGACAAGGCACTCAAGGCGCTTCAAACGGAGATTTCGGAACAGACCGTCTTCTCCGAATGAACAGAGGGCCGGGGATACCCTCCCGGCCCTTTTTTACCATTGTCAAGAGGAGGCACTCGCATGTCCAACGTTGCCGTCAAGGGATACGCCTATTGCCTGAACCACGTGCCTGAGCTCGCTCTGCACTACGGCAATACCCCTTATGTGGAACGAAAAACGAAGGGAGACTCGGAGTTCCTGAAGCAACTTCCCGGCACTCTGCAGCGGTTCGACGAAGCATTGGCCTATCCGGCCAACCAGGCCTATATCGGCGGCATGGATCTGAACGCCCTGGAGGCACACCCCCAGCCCTGGTATGCCCATCGCGTGGAAGGTGCGTCGCGGTTCGGCAAATACGGCGAGATCATGCCCGAGGATGAATTTCTCGGGCTGTTGGACATGTGCGACGTCTTCGATCTGATCTGGCTCGAGGAGTCCTTCGCCGCCAGGATTCGGGAGAAGCTGGCCGCACACCCTTTCATGACGCCCGCTCTTCTGGCCCGCCTGGAAAAAGGGCATTCCCCCGAGGAGATCCGGGGTGAGGCGGAGATGCATCATGCGCTGCCGCTCTATTTCGGAGGAGTTCCCGTGGGATGCGTGCGTCAGGGACATGATGTGGACGAATGCCTCGAAGCCTACGTGCTCCTGGAGAATCTTGCCTGCAAGGCCGGAGGCGTGCTTGCCCTTCTGCACCTTTTCAAAAACGCGGGTATCGCCCCGGAGGACGTGGATTTCGTTGTGGAATGCTCCGAAGAGGCTGCGGGGGACATGAACCAGCGGGGCGGAGGAAACTTCGCCAAGGCGGTGGCGGAGATTGCGGGATGCGTCAACGCCAGCGGCTTCGATGTGCGGGCTTTCTGCGCCGGTCCGGTGAACGCCATGATCGCCGGAGCATCCCAGGTCGCCGCCGGGGCGCGGAAGAACTGCGTCGTCCTTGCGGGTGGCGCGGTTCCGAAGCTTTGCATGAACAGCCGGGATCACGTAAAGAAAGGTCTTCCTTCTCTGGAGGACTGTCTCGGTAATTTCGCCGTGCTCCTCACTCCCGAGGACGGCGTCAGTCCGGTGATGCGCCTGGATGCCCTGGGAAAACACACGGTTGCGGCAGGGGCAGCGCCTCAGGCCATCACAGGGGCTCTCGTCTGGGATCCCCTGCAGAAGCTCGGACTCGGCTTTGCCGATGTGGACAAGTACGCAGCGGAGCTTCAGATTCCGGAAATCACCGTCCCCGCCGGGGCCGGAAACGTTCCCGAGGCGAATTTCAAGATGATTGCCGCCCTGGCGGTCATGAAGAAACAGCTCGAAAAAGCCGAAATGAACGAATTCGTCAGACAGCGGGGCATTCCCGGATTCGCCCACACCCAGGGGCATATTCCCTCGGGGGTTCCCTTTGTGGGGCACGCCTGCGACTGGATCAATGAGGGGCGAATCAGAAGGGCCATGATCATCGGCAAGGGGAGTCTCTTCCTCGCTCGACTCACAAACCTTTCCGACGGCGCGTCCTTCCTCCTCGAACCACCCCAGGCGAAGAAGGCGTCGGTGGATTCGCTCACGAAGGAGGATGTGAAAGCGCTTCTTCTGGAGGCGCTGTCCGACCTCGCGGTTTCTCTCGGGAAGCGGGAGGCGTAAGGGGGGCTTTTCATGACGGAAGACACGAAACGGCTCCTCGGAACAGCGCTGAAGGAAATCGTGGATGCTGCATGTGCGGCGGAACGGGGCGACACAGGGCCCAGGGTCCGGATCGGTCTGTTGGCGTCGGGGAGCGAGCTCGGTCCGGAGGAGCTGCTCCGGGGAGCGTTGCTCGCCCAGGAGTCCTCGCCCGTTCAGGTGGTCATGATCGGTCCCCGGAGCAGTGGCGAGGGTGCGAAAGAACTCTTGTGGATCGAGACACCGGACTGCGAAGAGGACATCTCCCGGGCTATGGAAAAAGCCCTTGGCGAAGGGGAGATTGAGGGTTGCGTCGCCTTGCATTATCCCTTTCCTCTGGGTGTGACGACCATCGGCAAGGTTCTCACCCCTGCGCGGGGAAAGGGAATGTTCCTTGCCTCCACCACGGGAACGGCTTCGGCGAACCGCGTGGAGGCCATGCTTCGCAACACATTCTACGGCATCGCCACGGCGAAGGCGTCGGGCATTGCCGATCCCACCGTGGGCATTCTGAACGTGGAAGGTGCCCAGACGGTTTTCAAGGCGCTGAAGAAACTCCAGGAAAAGGGCTACGCGCTCACTTTCGGCAGCAGCGTACGTAGGGATGGCGGCGCGATCCTTCGGGGGAACGATATTCTGGCGGGTGCCGTGGACGTGTGCGTTGCGGACAGTCTCACGGGAAACGTGCTCATGAAGATGTTCTCCGCCTTCACTACCGGTGGCGGCTACGAGGCAACCGGGTGGGGGTACGGCCCTTCCTGCGGCGAAGGTTGGAATCGGATCGTCTCCATCATCTCCCGGGCGAGCGGTGCCCCCGTCATCGCCGGAGCCGTCGCCCTCACGGCCCGAACGGTTAGGGGAGAGTTGTCTCGTCTTGTCCAGGAGGAACTCCGCTCGGCCCGCAAAGCCGGACTCGACGCGATTCTCGAAGGCCTGGCCGCGCGAACGCAAAGCACGGTTGAGGCGGTGGCGTCGCCTCCCGCCGAACCCACCGACGAAGAGATTCACGGTCTGGACGTGCTCTCCATCGAAGAGGCAGTACGGGAACTGTGGAAGGCCGGTATCTATGCGGAATCCGCTATGGGATGCACCGGGCCGGTCGTCAAGATTCCCGGGCGCCACAAGGAAACGGCGGAGGAGCTTTTGCGGCGGGGAGGATATTGCTGATCGACAGGACATGTACGAGAAGACTGTCTATTCCATATAGAGTGCGCATATGAAAGGAGCTATACTCTTTGTGGGGTGGGGCACAAGGGCCTTCCCTGAAGGGGGGTGGGACATGTTCGGACCGGAGAGCGAATCACGGAGAAACAGGAGGACTCGCTTGAAGGAAAGGTGACATGTAACGAATCTTACGTTTTCGTGGCAGTTTTTCTGCGTCGTTCTGTCATTTTGCATCCCGATGAACAAAAGGAGGATGGCAAATGGAATCGATCATGAGGATCAACGACCTGGTCAACGGAATCGTGTGGGGTCCCTGGATGCTCACCCTTCTCGTGGGTACCGGTGTCTACCTGACTTTTGTCCTTGGCTTTCCCCAGCTTCGCTATTTCGGTTTCATGTTCAAGGAAGTTTTCGGAAAACTCGGTAAGAAGTCGGAAGGAGAGGGTTCCATCTCCTCTTTCGCCGCTCTCGCCACGGCGCTGGCTTCCACGGTGGGTACCGGAAATATCGCCGGTGTCGCCACGGCACTGCATCTGGGGGGGCCGGGAGCACTTTTCTGGATGCTGATCTCCGCGGTCTTCGGCATGACCACCAAATTCGCGGAAGTGACCCTGGCGGTGCGGTACCGTGAGAAGGACCCCCTCGGCAACTGGCGCGGCGGCACCATGTATATTCTTGAGAAGGCGGTGGGGCAGAAGTGGCTTGCCTGGCTCTTCGCCTTCTTCACTACCTTCGCCGCCTTTGGCATCGGCAACGCCATTCAGGCCAACTCCACCGCCGAGGGTCTGAATCTCGGCTTTGGTATTCCCCATCTCTACACCGGCGTCGCCATCGCGATTCTCACAGGGCTCGTCATCGTCGGTGGGCTGAAACGTATTTCCGACGTAACCACCTACCTGGTTCCCTTCATGGCGATCTTCTATATCATCGGTGCCGTTCTTGTGCTGGTCCATCACGTGGACCAAATCCCCGGTGCGCTGGCGAGCGCGGTGAAATACGCCTTCAGTGATCCCATGGCCATGCCGGGTGCCGTGGCGGGATGGACCGTGAAGATCGCCCTGACGAAGGGGATCGCCCGGGGTGTCTTCTCCAACGAGGCGGGGCTCGGCTCCGCACCGCTGGTGCATGCCACGGCCCAGGTCGACCATCCCGTGCGCCAGGGCGTGTACGGACTCTTCGAAGTTTTCACCGACACCATCGTCATCTGCACCCTCACGGCGCTCACCATCCTCACCACGGGTGTTCTCACGGCGAATCCGGAACTCACGGGGGCTCAGCTCACGCTTTCCGGTTTCAAGATCGTTCTTGGAGACACGGGTGTCATGATCCTCTCCCTGGGGCTGTCCATGTTCGCCTTCTCCACGATCCTCGGCTGGTATTGGTACGGCGAGACCGGCGCTCAGTACATCTTCGGTGTGAAGGTCATCCCTGTGTATAAAATTCTCTGGATCGCGGTCATCATCGTCGGCGCCTATGGCGGCGGCGGCGACTTCCTCAAGCACATCTGGGATATGGCGGATACCATGAACGGTCTCATGGCCATTCCCAACCTCATCGCCCTTCTCTGGCTCTCCAGCGAACTCCGGAAGCTGGTGAAGGACTTCGACGACAAGCGCAGAGGCGGTCTTCTGAAGTAGGAGAGGTTCGCCCTGGCGGGGGACGAGCTTCCCCGCCAGGGTCGAAAGGAGAAGCGTCATGGCCTATCGACCTACGAGAATGGATGTCCGTCTGGACAATCTCCAGCAGAACTTCCGCGTCATACGTCAGTACGTGGGAGCGGGAACTCAGGTTATGGGTGTGGTGAAGGCAGACGGATACGGCATGGGCGTTTCCGCTGTCGTGGAAGCGCTGCAACAGGCGGGATGTCAGCGTTTTGCCGTGGCAACCCCCGACGAGGCCATTTCCTTGCGCGAAAAGGGAATGGCGGATCCGCTCCTGGTGCTGGGGCCTTCCCCCAGGGAGGCGGCGGAAGAATACGTGCAGCGGAACATCGCCGCGACCGTGACGGATCTCGAGTTCGCCCGGGCACTCTCCGATGCAGCCCGAAAGAGCGGGCGCTCCGCGTTGTTTCATCTGAAAATCGATACGGGAATGGGCCGCATCGGTTTTCTCCCCGAAGAAATCGCCGGAGTGGCGCAACAGCTCCGAGGGCTTTCGGGGCTTGACTGTGAAGGAGTGTTTACGCATTTTGCGGTTGCCGACGAACGTGATCGTGAGTACACTCACTTACAGTTCCGTCGTTATGGGGACGCCCTGGAGCAGTTGCGGGTTTCGGGATTAGGAGTGCGGCTGCGCCATGTGTGCAACAGCGCGGGAACGCTAAACTATCCGGAGATGCATCTGGACGCTGTCCGCCCTGGGCTGATCCTTTATGGCATGTGGCCCTCGGCCTTCTGCGAGCGCCCCTTCGAGTTGAAAGAGGTCTTTTCCGTGAAGACTGCCGTGGCGGCCCTCCGTGACCTGCCCCAAGGGTGGGGGGTCGGATACGGCCTGCGCTACATGGCGAGGGGGTCGGAACGGATCGCCGTGCTCCCTCTGGGGTATGCGGACGGATATCCGAGGCCGCTTGCCATGAAAGCGCAGGTCCTCGTCCGGGGCGAGCGCGCTCCCCTGGTGGGAAGCATCTGTATGGACCAGATCATGGTCAATGTGACGCACATCCCGAACGTGCAGGTGGGGGACGAGGTGGTTCTCCTCGGAAGCCAGGGAAACGACCGCATTCCTCCCGAGGAGATGGCGGCTTTGCTCGGCACGATCAACTACGAGATTCCGAATCTGTTCATGCCGCGTGTTCCGCGGTATTATTCGCAGGGTCAGTAAAGCGAACGGCGTTTCTCCCGGCGGACCTCGAACATTTTCTGCACAGTGACCGGAGAAACGACATCAGAGGAACGAAAGCCGCCCTTTCCGAAGCGACACTTTTCGGGAAACGGTGGATTCGTGGTAGATGTCCACTCAACACCAAATCGAGGAGGCGTATTTTTCATGAAGATCGGGTGCCCCAAGGAGATCAAGAACCACGAATATCGAGTAGGATTGGTTCCCGCTGCGGTGAAGACCTATGTGTCGGCGGGGCATGAAGTGTTCGTGCAGAAGGATGCCGGACTCGGTTCGGGCATCACCAACGAGGAATACGTCGCTGCGGGCGGCAAGATTCTCGATACTGCCCAGGATGTCTGGAATGCGGCGGAGATGATCGTGAAGGTCAAGGAACCTCTTCCCCAGGAATACGACCTCATGAAGCCCGAACAACTCGTCTACACCTATTTCCACTTCGCCGCCGACGAGGAACTCACCAAGGCGTGTCTGAACAAGAAGATCATCGCCCTTGCCTACGAGACGGTCCAGGAAGCGGACGGCTCCCTGCCCCTTCTCAAACCCATGAGCGAAGTCGCGGGCCGCATGTCCGCCCTCATGGGCGCGTTTTATCTGGCCAAGGCGCAGGGCGGCAGAGGCCTGCTTCCCACGGGTGTGCCCGGTGTTGCCCCGGCGAACGTGCTCGTTCTCGGCGGCGGCGTGGTGGGCATGAATGCCGCGAAAGTCGCGGCAGGACTCGGCGCGAAGGTGACCATGCTGGACGTGAACCCCAACCGGCTCGAGTACCTTGGCAACGTGCTTCCCGCCAACGTCTTCCCGGTGTACAGCGACAGCCATACCCTCGAAGAGGGCCTGAAGGAAGCGGACATCGTCATCGGCGCGGTGCTCATCCCCGGTGCAAAGGCTCCCAAGCTCGTCAAGCGGGAGCATCTCAAGATGATGAAGCCCGGCTCGGTCCTTGTGGACGTTGCCATCGACCAGGGCGGATGTTTCGAGACCTCCCGGGCGACCACGCACAGCGATCCCATCTATGTGGTGGACAACGTGGTGCACTACTGTGTGGCCAACATGCCCGGCGCCTATGCCCGCTCTTCCACCTACGCTCTGAACAACTACACCATCAAATATGGACTTCAGCTCGCCAACAAGGGGGCCGAGCGTGCGTGCAAGGAAAGCGCTCCTCTGTGCCTGGGACTCAACATGTACAAGGGAATCATCACTTTCGAGCCCGTGGCGGCCGCATTCGGCATGGA
>NZ_JARKPW010000124.1:0-13494 GCF_029975095.1 Aminiphilus sp. | reverse complement strand
CCGTTTCAGGACCGGCTGGTTTTGCATACCCTCTTTCAGGGCTATATTCTGCTGTCAAGTTGCGTCTTTCTAAAAATCCCTCAATTCCTTTCCGGTTACTTCACCTCGTCTATCCCTCTTGACTTTTGATAGCTGGCCTCCTTGCGAGAAATGGGGATGTCTCAGCGGAGCAGATCCGGTTTCAGGTGCTCCGTCAGTGTGGTCAAGGGAATGGAGAAGGTCGGCGTGCCGTCGCAGTGGGGAGTGTAGTCTCCGTCCTCCCAGAAAAGAACCAGCGCGTCGTCGGTGAGATAAAACTGGTCTGCCGTGGCCCCCACACCCCGAAAATCCTCCAGCATTGCAGTGATCTCTCCCTTTTCCTGTTTCTGCCGGATCATGGAGGACATGCGCTCGTCCAGCGCCGTTTCCCAATCGCTGTCGGGAAGAAAAAGATCCTTCAGGGTGAGGAGCGCACCGTTCTGTTCCGAGAAGGTGCGGGCGTAGAGCCATGTGCCGGGGTGGGCGGCTCCCTGAAAATAGGTGAATTGCGTGAAGAGAAGGCTCACCAGGCCCTTGCTGTTCCGTGTCGCCTCCCAGGAGAGTTCTCCCGTGAATTCCGCGGGATCCTCCTTGCCGAATTCGACGAGGACGTACTCCACAAGCTTCTGGATTTCCTCGTTGATGGCGGTTGTCGCTCCGGCATTCTTGGGAAGCAGAACGTCCGGATAGGAAAGAGTGATGCCCGGAGACGTCACGGTCTTCGGGTGCAGCGATGCCGTCTGGGCAAGGGCCGTCGCAGCGAAACAGAAAAGCATCAAACCGGTCAGGAACGGAAAGGCAAGGGATTTCCTCGCCATGACGTCTCATCGTCCTTTCGAAGATGTGCTCAGTGGCAAGCCACCCCCTGCATTATAGCGCAGGGGGTGGCTTGCTTTTCGGAATTTCAAGGAAATGTCTCTCGCCTCATGCCCATGGAATGTCCATGGAGAGCGACGGTGTCGCGGAGTGGAGGAATCGCCCCCCCTACGCCTCCGTTTCGGGCATGGAAGCCATGTGCTTGTAGAGCTTCCACCGGGAGAGGACGTTCTTCTGGGCGGCCTCGATGAGTGCCTCCGATTCCGCCGGGTGCGCCCGATGGAGCATGGCGTAACGGGTCTCTCCGTAGACATAGTCCTTGAGAGGCAGCGTGGGCTCCTTGCTGTCCAGCTGGAGGGGATTCTTTCCCGCCTCGGCGAGGCGCGGATCGTACCGAAGGAGCGGCCAGTGCCCGGATTCCACGGCCTTTTTCTGCTGACTCATGCCCGTCTTCAGGTCGAAGCCGTGGGCGATGCAGTGGGAGTAGGCGAGGATGAGAGAGGTTCCCTCGTAGGACTCGGCCTCACGGAAGGCCTTCACAACATGATTGTCGTTGGCACCGAAGGCGACCCTCGCCACGTAGACGGAGCCGTAGCTCATGGCCATCATGGCCAGATCCTTCTTGAAGGCCTGCTTGCCTCCCGCGGCGAACTTGGCCACTGCGCCCATGGGCGTGGACTTGGACATCTGTCCTCCCGTGTTGGAGTAGACCTCGGTGTCCAGAACGAGAACGTTCACGTTGCGGCCCGAGGCCAGCACGTGGTCCAGCCCGCCGTAACCGATGTCGTAGGCCCATCCGTCGCCGCCGACGATCCAGACGCTCCGCTTTACGAGGGCGTCCGCCACGGGCAGCAGAAGTTTCGCCTCCGTCGCGGTGCTCGCGGCGAGCTTGGTCTTGAGAGTCGCCACACGGTCGCGCTGGGTGGCGATGCCCTCCTCGGTGCTCTGATCCGCCTCGAGGATGTTCTTCACGAGATCATCGCCCACGGTGCCTCCGAGCTTCGCAAGCAGCTCCCGGGCGAACTCGTTCTGCTTGTCCACGGCGAGGCGCATGCCCATGCCGAACTCCGCGTTGTCCTCAAAGAGGGAATTCGCCCAGGCCGGTCCGCGTCCGTCGGCGTTCACCGCCCAGGGGGTTGTGGGAAGATTGCCGCCGTAGATGGAGGAGCATCCCGTGGCGTTCGCCACGAGCGCCCGATCGCCGAAGAGGGCGGAGAGAAGCTTCACGTAGGGCGTTTCGCCGCATCCGGCGCAGGCTCCGGAGAACTCGAAGAGGGGCCGGAGGAGCTGCACGTCCTTGACGACGTTGAGGTTCAGGTCCTTGCGGGCCACGTCGGGGATGGAGAGGAAGAAGGCGAAGTTCTCCCGCTCCTGCTCCCGAAGAGGCGGCTGCGGCGACATGTTGATGGCCTTCCGCTCCGGGTTCGCCTTGTTCTTGGCGGGGCAGTTCTGCACGCAGAGACCGCAGCCCGTGCAGTCCTCGGGAGCCACCTGGACGGTGAATTTCTGTCCGGGGAAGCTCTTCCAGTTGGCGTTTACGGACTTGAAGGTCGCCGGAGCCTTGTCGAGGAGCGCCGGATCGTAGACCTTGGACCGGATCACTGCATGGGGGCACATGACGACGCACTTGCCGCACTGAATGCAGACCTCGGGATCCCAGACGGGGATCTCCAGGGCGATGTTCCGTTTCTCCCACTGGGTCGTGGCGGCAGGGAAGGTGCCGTCGACGGGCATGGCGCTTACGGGAAGATCGTCGCCCTCGTTGGCGATGATGGGACCCAGGACGTTCTTCACGAAATCCGGCGCCTCCGCAGGAACCGCAGGGCGCATGTCGAACGCGGAGGAGACGGAAAGTCCATCGGTCTTCACCTCGTAGAGGTGTGCCAAGGCTGCGTCTACGGCGGCGAAGTTCTGCCGCACCACCGCCTCGCCCCGTTTGCCGTAGGTCTTCTCGATGGCCTTCTTGATGGCGGCGATGGCCTCGTCCTTGGAGAGCACGCCGCTGATGGCGAAGAAACAGGTCTGCATGATGGTGTTGATGCGCCCGCCCATGCCGGTCTTCTCCGCCACCTCATAGCCGTTGATGACGTAGAAACGGACCTTCTTCTCCAGGATCTGCCGCTGCACCTTTTGCGGCAGATGGTTCCACACCTCGTCGGGGCCGTAGATGCTGTTCAGCAGGAAGACTCCTCCGGGCTTAAGGTTTTTCAGCATGTCGTACCGTTCGAGGAAGGAGAACTGGTGGCAGGCCAAAAAGTCCGCCCGGGTGATCAGATAGGGCGCATGGATCGGCTCGGGGCCGAAGCGGAGGTGGGAGATGGTGATGCCTCCGGACTTCTTGGAGTCGTAGACGAAGTACCCCTGGGCGAAGTTGTCCGTGTCCTCGCCGATGATCTTGATGGAGTTCTTGTTGGCGCCCACGGTGCCGTCGGAGCCGAGGCCGTAGAAGAGACAGCACTTCGTCTTGGGATTTTCCGTGGAGAAGGAGGTGTCCACGGGAAGGCTCAGGTGCGTCACGTCGTCCTCGATGCCCACCGTGAAGTGCTTCTTGGGCGTCGCTTTCGCCAGCTCGTCGAAGACGGCCTTCACCATGGCGGGGGTGAATTCCTTGGAGGAGAGGCCGTACCGGCCGCCGATGACGGAGACGGCAGGCCTGGAGTCCTTGATGACCGTCGCGACGTCGAGGAAGAGCGGTTCCCCTTCCGCACCGGGTTCCTTGGTGCGGTCGAGGACGGCGATGTGCTTCACCGTCGCGGGAAGAGCCGCGAGGAAATGCTCCGCCGAGAAGGGGCGGTAGAGGCGCACCTTGATCATGCCCACCTTCTCACCCGAGGCGACGAGGTAGTCCACGGTTTCCTGGGTGGTCTCCGCGCCGGAGCCCATGACGATCACCACACGCTCCGCGTCGGGGGCACCCACGTAGTCGAAGAGGTGGTACTGACGGCCGACGACTTTGGCGAAAGCGTCCATGGCCTTCTGGACGATCCGGGGACAGTCGGCGTAGAAGGGATTGCATGCCTCCCTGGCCTGGAAGAAGACGTCCGGGTTCTGGGCGGTGCCTCGGATGACCGGATGCTCCGGATTGAGTGCCCGCTCCCGATGGGCCGCCACGAGTTCGTCGTCGATGAGGGCGCGCACGTCTTCCCGGGTGAGCTGTTCCACCTTCTGCACCTCGTGAGAGGTTCGGAAGCCGTCGAAGAAGTGGATGAAGGGAACTCGCGCCTCAAGGGTCGCCGCCTGGGCGATGAGGGCCGTGTCCATGATTTCCTGGACGGAGTTGGAAGCGAGCAGGGCGAATCCGGTGCTGCGGGCGGCCATGACGTCACTGTGGTCGCCGAAGATGGACAGTGCATGAGTCGCCACGGTGCGGGCCGAGACGTGGAAGACCGTGGGTGTGAGTTCTCCCGCTATTTTGAAGAGGTTGGGGATCATGAGGAGGAGCCCCTGGGAGGCGGTGAAGGTGGTGGTGAGTGCTCCCGCCTGGAGTGCGCCGTGCACTGCACCGGCGGCTCCGCCTTCGCTTTGCATCTCCGTCACCTGGGGAACGGTGTTCCAGATGTTGGTCATGTTTTTCGAGGACCATTCGTCGGCCCATTCGCCCATTGGAGACGAGGGTGTGATGGGATAGATGGCGATGACCTCGTTGGTGAGGTGCGCTACATATGCCGCCGCTTCGTTGCCGTCGAGCGTTACATTGGGTCGTGCCATTGCGAGACCTCCTTAAGACGTTCGTAGGATCTTTCGGGAAAACGGCGGTGGGGTGGAAGCGCTCGTGTCGGTTGCGTTTGAGGAAGGAGCCGCTTCCCTGAAAAATCCTGAAATGTGAAAACCCTCTCGGCGCCCCCTTCGGGAGCGTCGCCTGACACGGAGAATGCTCGTGTATCCGACCTCCGGTGTTTCTTTCCCGCCTCCTTCGCTCCTGCCCGAACGAAAAAGGCGGGGAAATTCGATCATCACAAAGAGACACCTCTCCTCCCGGAGAGATGCACCCTCATGATACGCCAAAAACGTCTCTTCCACAACAATATTCCGAAAAACGAAAGGATCAAAACGTGCACGAGAGAACAACATAAAAAGCGGCGTGACGTCCTGCGGCGAATAGCGTAGAATGCAAGGGAGTTCCCCCGGATCGCCTTGGGGGGTTGTTGTTGCTTTGCAGTGAGTTGCCGTATCATTCCGGCGGCGCTCCGTTGTTTCTCCCGTTCGGCGATCCTGTTACCGCGCTTTTCGGCGAGGGGCTGTCTGCCTGCGATGATCTGGAGGTGCATGGATGTGAAGGAGAAGCTCACCGTACTCGTGTGCGACGATTCGATGTTGGTGCGAAAAAAACTGAGGAATCAACTGCTTGCTCTCGCAGAAATGGTCATTCTCGAGGCGGAGGATGGCGCCACGGCGGTGGAACTCTACCGGGAGAACAAGCCGGATCTGGTCTTCATGGATATCGTCATGCCCGTCAAGGACGGCATTGTCGCGCTGGAGGAGATTCGTGAGATTGATCCGGGTGCGCGGGTCGTCATGGCATCCTCGGTGGGCACGTCCCAAAACCTGAAGCGGGCCATCGATGCAGGTGCCTTCGATTTCGTCCAAAAGCCGAGCACGGATGCACGCATCGCTAACATCGTGCGCCGCATTCTGGAGGAGGGAGACCATGCTTAGCCGACTTCTGGGAGAGTACCTTCTCGAAGAGCATCTTGTCACACCCGAGCAGTTCCGAAGGGTGCTCGACCGGGCCGCTTCCGCCAAGGTGAAGATCGGAACCCTTGCCATCAACGCGGGCTACATGGCTGCTGCGCAGGTCGAGGAGGTTCACGAGCTGCAGAAGACGCGGGATCTTCGTTTCGGGGATCTCGCCGTGGAGAAGGGGTATCTGACGGACGCGCAGCTCCAGGAGCTTCTGCACACCCAGTCCAAAGAGGATCTGCTTCTCGGGCAGAGTCTCGTCGAAGAAGGGCTTTTTTCCTGGGGACGTTTCGAAGCCATCCTCAGGGATTACCGGGAGAAGAATGCCATCGACGAAAAGCAGTTCGAGGCGATCCGGAGGGGTGACGTGGAAGCGCTGGTGTGGATTCTCTTCCGGGGGCGGAACGTTCTGAAACAGCAGTTTTTCGTGAAGTACATCTCTCTTTTTCTCCGGAACGTGATTCGCTTTCTCGATGCGGGAGCTTCTCTCGTGCCGGAGACGGCGGATACCTATGGAGATTTTCCCCATGTGACCATACAACTGTTCAAGGGGAAAGTTCCCTTTTTCTCGGCTGTTGCGGCAAAGGAGGACGTGTTTCTTCCCCTTGCGGCTCGTTTCGCCGGAGAGAAAATGGAGCGTTTCGACGCGTTCGCCCAGGCATCCATCGCCGAGTTCCTGAATCTCGTGAACGGTCTCTTTGCCGTGAATTGCTCCCACGAGGGCGTGGAGATGGACTTGCTCCCTCCCTTCACGGAACAAAACGTCGGAGTCGGTGGGGATCTGGAGATCGTGCGCGTTCCCGTGGGCACGAACGCGGGAGTCTTTACCCTCTTCGTCGCTCCGGAAACGCCGAGGAGCCTGTTGCGCAAGCTTGAGGGAGGGCATTGACGGAAAGTGTTCCGCTGCCGCTTTCCATTTCGGCCCGACCCTCCGGAGGAGGATCGCTTCCTTCTCCCCACAGCGCCGCTTCCGTATTTTTACGGAGGCGGCGCTGGTTCTTCCGGAGGATGCGGGAGCGCGATGCGGCGGATATACTGGAACGGAACAAATCGAGGCGCCCCACGCTCGCCCGGAGGAGGTTTTCGTTCATGATGCGGCCGTTCCTGCTTGGCGCAATGGCGTTGGTTCTGTTGACCGGAGGTGGCCATTTTCTTGCGGCCGGTCTCGATATGGTTCTCAAGGGCATTCCCGCGGGGAAGGAGTTCTCCGTCGACTTCTCCGAGGAGAGAAAAGGCGGCGAAAAATCCTCAAAAGCCGGAGAGGGAAGGACGAAACCTCTCTTTCAGACCTCTGCTGCGTTTGCCCGGGGGATTTACGCCGTCAGCTCCGTGCAGACCGCGGACGAATCGTTGTCGCTTATGGCGGACTGGTCTGCCGAAGCCCGTTTTGCCAGAGAGAGGGCGCTTGAACTTCGGCAGGCCGAACAAGCCCTTAAAGTGACGCTCTCCGAGCGCCCCCTGGATGTCCGTATCGTGGAAGACCTGTGGCAGAAGATCGTGTTCCTCCGGAACGAGCTGGGTGTTCTCTGCGCCGTGTCCACTCCGCGGGAGTCCTCCCTCTCGGAACGTTCCGCCGCGAATTGAGGAAGCTCTGAATAAAGACCTTTCGCTTCCCCTTGACTCGGGTTGCATCAGGATCTGCAAGGCGCCCTACGGGGCTGACACAGCCTTATTCAGAGGTTCCTTGAATTTTGCCGCGTTGTGTCGTCGTAGGGAAAGAAAAAAGGTTTCGTTTCACCTTCGTGCCCCGGAAGCCTCAGGCTTTCGGGGCTTTGTTTTTCCGGATGGCGACAGGCTTTCTCCACCATTGAAGAAAGCCTGTCGTTCCAGTCGATTTCCCCGTTGCGTTCTTTCGCTTTTCTGCTACAATCCGCGTCAGAAGGGAGTTTTCCCGCCCTTTGTGCCAGGAGACGATGACAGTTCCCCCCATATGTTCCGAGGTCTGCCTGCAAAGGTGTATGCGCGGGAGACCGCCAGAGTCAGTGGGCCGAATCGCCCTTCTCCGACAGTCGAGAAATGGACCGTATGCAGTACGTCCGAAACTGTCGAGGAAGGGCGTTGTTCGTTTCGGCAGCGAGGTGACGAGGACAGCATATCTTCACTGATGGAGGCGAGGAGGAAGGGCGAGGAGGGGTTACATGCACTGCAGAATTCACTTGCGGAGAGCGTTGCTGTTGCGTTATTTCTCATCCTCCCGAAAACGGGAGCCCGATCAATGACCCGAGGGGGCGACACCTATAATGAACGAGGGCATTCCCAAAGCGGAAGAGCCGCAACCTGTACTTACCGTGGGCATCACCTACAATCTCCGGCAATGGACCGAAGACGGAGATGACCGGTACGAAGAGTACGATTCCATTGAAACCATCTCCTCTCTGGAGACGGAAATCCGCAAGATCGGTTTTTCTCCCCTGCGCCTTGAGCAGGACGAGCATTTCCTCGAAACACTCAGCCGGGTCCGCCCGGATTTCGTGTTGAACATCGCCGAAGGGCGAGGCGGCGGACGCGGCAGGGAATCCCAGGTTCCCTGCATTCTGGAGAGCCTTGACATTCCCTTCACCGGATCCGATCCCGTGGCACTGGCGCTGACCCTCGACAAGCATCTCACGCGCACCGTTCTCGCGGCGGGACATCTGCCGGTTCCCGAGGGATGCATGATTTCCCCCGGAGGAGAGCTTGCGGAGGCGGAAATGCTCCTGAAACGGCACGGAAAGGTGATCGTGAAACCCCGCTGGGAGGGGTCCTCCAAGGGCGTTTTCGCCGATTCCACGACCACCGATGCGGAACGACTGCCCTTTCTCGTCTCCCGCATCTGGGAGCGTTACGCCCAGGCTGCTCTCGTGGAGGAATATCTTCCGGGAGACGAATACACGGTCTCCCTTCTGGGAAATCCCCCCGAGGCGGTCGGGCTCATGCGTATTCGCTCCGACAGATATCGGGAGAATTTTCTCTATTCCCTCGAGAACAAGCGGGATCCCGACTGGATGGACCACATGGTCTACGAAGGACGGAGCGCGCTTGAGCCTTCCGTGACAGCCTTTCTCGAAAGCAGGGCTGTTCGGGCCTTCGAGGTTTTGGAGCTTCGTGATCTGGCGCGGATCGACTTCCGTACCGATGTGCAAGGCGTGCCTCGTATCATCGACGTGAACCCCCTTCCGGGTCTTCGCCCCGGTTACAGTGATTTCCCCATTTCCTGCCGGGTGAACGGCGTCGCCTATGACGACATCATTCGAGGCCTTTTCGACACCGCGCTTCGCCGGTGTGGTCTTCTCGAACCTTTGCGTCTCCGGGTGGCGTCATGAGGCGTGTTTCTCGGAGCGGCAGTCCCGTGGTGGTGGTTACCGGCCGGGAGGCGACCGAGCGGGAAGACGTGCTGGATTCGCTTCGGTGCCGCGAATCCGTGGCGGCGGCCCTTCAAGAGGCGGGGCACGAGGTTCGGCTCTTCGATGTCACCCCGGAACATCTCACGGAGGAAGGGTGCACGTCACTCCGGGCGGAACTGCTCTCGCTCCGTCCGAAGTGCGTCTTCAATCTCTTCGAGGGCTTCAGTACCGATTCCGCTGCGGAGATTCGTTTTTGCACCGTTCTTGAGGAACTGGGACTTGCCTTCACGGGCAATCCCTCGGAAACGCTTGCTCGCTGCCTTGACAAGGCGGAGGCGAAGGAGCGCCTCCGAAAGGCAGGCCTTCCCGTCGCTCCCGGTTTTTGTGTCCGGAACGACTGGAACGGTGCCATGCCCTCCCTGAAGTATCCCCTTTTCTGCAAACCCTGCTGCGAGGACGGCAGCGTGGGAATCGGTGACGATGCCCTCGTCCGAACACCGGAACAGCTCGTGGACGTGCTGTCGTGCATGCTCGCCTCTTTTCCCGGAGGAGTTCTCGTGGAGGAATTTCTTCCCGGAAGGGAATTCAACGTGGGATTTCTCGGCAATGTCCGCTACGAGCTGCTCGGTGTTTCGGTCATCGACTACGAAGGGTACGGGGATGTGCCTCCTTTTCTCAACTATGCCTCCAAGTGGGATCCGGAGAATCCCTCGTATGCAATCGAAGTCCGCGTCGAGGAAGGAATTCCCCCCTCGCTTCGGAAGCGCATTCACTCCATTGCGGCAAAGGCGGGGAGGGTGCTCGGCTGTCGGGGATATTTTCGGGTGGATCTCCGTGAGCGGGATGGGAGACTCCATGTGCTTGAAGTGAATCCGAATCCGGATCTCAGTCCGGAAAGCGGCCTCGCCCGTCAGGGTGCTTTTCGGGGGTATTCCTACCCGGAAGTGGTGTCGCGTCTTGTCCGTCTTGCCGGAAAGAGTGCTCCAAGGAGGGAAGAGCGTGAACGAAGAGATCGATGTTCTGCTGGAGATGGCTGCCCGGACTGGAGCCTTTACACCCCAGGAACTTGAGGTCCTGGAGGAAGTGTTGCGGGATACTCTTCGGGGTGACGGGGACGCTCAGGATGAGACGGCCTACCGGCTCTGCACACTCCGCGAGCAGGATCGTCCTGCCGGTTTCCTGATCTACGGAAGGACACCCATGACTGCATTTGCCTACGATCTCTACTGGATTGTCGTGGACCCCGCCTTGCACTGTACCGGCGTGGGATGTCGTCTCGTGGCGGCCATGGAGGATGCGCTCCGGGCTTTGACGGGGCGAGGCATCGTCCGGGTGGAGACCTCCGGCAAAGAGGAGTATGCGGGGCAGCGTGTCTTCTATGAACGCTGTGGATTCTCCCTTGTGGGGAGGATCGCCGATTTCTACCGCTCCGGGGATGACCTGCTCACCTACGTGAAAGTCGTGTCCTGATCGCGAAAAACCAGGGTGTGTCGTCTCTTTTCTGGAAGACGCCCCCTTGTTTCCGTCCGTTTTGTGAAACCCGTCCGAAGGCCACGACGAGATCGGCTTCAAAACAAAAGCGCCCTATGACATCTCTTTGCAGGAGACGTTGCAGGGCGCTTCATTTTGAACACGCAAAATTTATCCCCCCTCATTCTTCGAGCTTTCTCTCATCCGTCTGTCTCTTTCGACGTGCCTGTTCCGGCCGTCATGACAAAGCGTCGCGTGTTGCCGGGGCTCCCGCTTTTTCCAGGTACATCTTCCCCGTTGGATGCGTTGTGTTGTGTTGTGTTGTGTTGTGTGACGTCAAGGAATCTCTGAAGAAAAGTTATGTGCGGTCAAGTTGTGCAAAAAGGTTTTCATGGTGTTCGGCGGCCATCTGCGGAGTTGTGTGCGTCAAGTTGTGCAAAAAGGTTTTCATGGTGTTTGGCGGCCGTCTGCGGCGATGAGCCACACTTTTCCAGGAGTGCCTTTTTGTGTTCGCTCAACAGGTCCATGTTGAGGTAGCGGCTGGACTCCAACCACGCCTCGTGGGTTTCGACGCATAGTGCCCGTATCAGGCGCTGCTATGAGTCGGCGTTGCCGAAAAAGCTCTCTCCAGCTTCCAAAGACCGACGTAAAGTGCACTTTGTATGCGTTTGTCCTTTCTGATGAGTTTTCGGGGGGAAAATCACGACATCCTGGCACATTGACTGAAAGACGGCTTCTGTGTAACGTACAGAAAATGCCACAAGTTTTTTAACGAAAAAAGACATTCGTAAAGAGAGGAGGAATGCTGTGTCATGGAAGAACGAATGCAAAGGCTCATCGACTTTATCCGCACGAGACATGCTCCTTTTCTCGCCGCAAGTGACTGGATCGCCGCGCATCCGGAACTGGGGCACCAGGAACACGAAGCGAGCCGCTTGTGGGGGAGGATTCTGCGGGAACATGGATTTACCGTAACTTCTTCCTACGGAGGATATGCGACGGCCTTCTGTGCCGAAGCGGGGTCCGCCCCGTCGCCTCGCGTGGTTTTTCTCGTCGAGTACGATGCACTTCCCGAGATCGGCCACGGCTGCGGGCACAATTGGAGCGGCGCCGCATCCGCCCTTGCCGGAGCGGCATTGGTATCTCTCTTCCCCGAGCTTCCCGGATCTGTGCGGGTGGTGGGAACGCCTGCGGAGGAGACCGACGGCGCAAAGATCGGCATGGCGGAGGCGGGACTCTTCGACGATGTGGACCTGGCGATGATGATCCACGCCGAATCGGCACGGACGCAGGTTGTCTGCAAGTGTCTGGCCATGGAGGGGGTGGAGTTTCGCTTTCAGGGGAAATCCGCCCATGCTGCGGCATCCCCCTGGGAGGGAAAAAACGCCCTCAACGGTGTGCAGCTTTTCTTTCACGCCCTGGACATGCTCCGGCAGCATCTGCGGCCCGAAATCCGCATGCACGGCATCGTCGTTTCCGGAGGAGCGGCGCCGAACATCGTTCCGGAGGTCGCGGAGGCACGCTTCTACTTCCGCGCTCCCCGGAGAAAAGCGCTCGACGCTCTGCTCGAACAGGTGTGGAATTGCGCCCGCGGCGCCGCTCTCGCCACGGGGACCACCGTATCCTGGCGCACCTACGAAAAAGCCATGGACGACATGGTCCGCAATCCTGCAGCGGAAGAGCTCATGACGGAGATCCTCGAAGAGTTGGGCTATCCTTGCTCGCTTCCGGAGGAAGCGTCGGGCTCCAGCGACGTGGGCAACGTGAGCTACCGGTGCCCTACGCTGCACCCCGAGATGGCCACCGTGCCGGAGCAACTCATTATTCACTCCCGGGAGTTCGCCCAGGCCATGACCTCGCCGGCGGCACACGCGTCGCTTCTCGACGCCGCCCAGGCTCTTGCGACGTGTGGGTATCGTGTTCTCACGGATGCGACAGTGCGGGAGCGCATCCGCGCAGATTTTCGTACCTATCGAGACAAGGAGAGTGAAGGTAGATGAGCAACAAAGGCAAGGAATCGACGGGTGTCCTTGAAAGGAAAGCGCGCAAACCCTTCTTCCAGAATCTCCATGTCTACGTGCTTCTGGTGGGTGTTCTTGTGCTGCTCACGGCGCTCACCCACATTATCCCCGCGGGGGAGTTCGAGACCTACGAGGATCCCGTCACGGAGAGGACGCTCATTGTTCCCGGATCGTACCATTCCGTGGATCCCTCGCCGGTGGGGCTTTTCCAGATGGTGATGAGCATTCAGCAGGGCATGATCGACGCCTCGGACATCATTTTCTTCATCTTCTTCGCCTACGGTTTCGTCAATGTCCTCGTCGAATCAGGCACGCTCTTCGGTGCCGTGGGTGCCCTGTTGCGTCATTTCAAGGGCGTGGGCGCTCTCATTATTCCCTCCTTCATGTTCCTCTTCGGCGTTCTCGGTTCCACCGTGGGTATTTTCGAGGAGGTCTACGGTTTGATCCCCGCCTTCATGGGCATCTTCCTCGCCCTGGGCTATGACGGGCTCGTCGGTGGCGCCGTGGTCGTCGTCGGCGTCGCCACCGGCTTTGCCGCGGCGACGCTGAATCCCTTCACCATCGGAGTGGCCCAGAAAATCGCCGAACTCCCCTTTGGTTCGGGATGGCAGTTCCGGATCGTGATCTTTCTTGCCTTTCAGCTTCTTTCCATTTTCTATGTGATGCGCTATGCCGCAAGAGTGAAAAGCAATCCGGACCTGAGCGTCGTCAAAGGTGTGCACTTCCCCATGGGCGAGGGTGTGAACGAGACGCTCATCCGCGACCATCCCTTCACGGGACGGCATCAGTTGAGCGCGCTCTGCCTCGTTCTCACCGTTCTGTTCGTCGTGGTGGGAACTACCCAGTGGGGATGGTACCTGGACGAGCTGGCGGCGCTCTTCATCGTCATGATGGTGGTGGTGGGTTTGATCAACGGCTACTCTCTGAACCGCATCGCCGAACTTTTCGTCGAGGCGGTGGGACGGGTGGCCTTGGGGGCCCTCGTCGTGGGGGTCGCCCGATCTCTGACATTGGTCATGACGGAGGGGAAGATCATTCATACGGTCATCTACTGGGCCTCGGGCGTGGTGGCCGATCTCTCCCACAGTCTTGCCGCGGTGGGAATGCTGGTGGTGCAGAATCTCTTGAATTTCTTCATCCCCTCCGGAAGCGGTCAGGCCGCCGCG
>NZ_JARKPW010000217.1:0-4257 GCF_029975095.1 Aminiphilus sp. | reverse complement strand
TTTTTGTGCCTTGCGTGCTTTTGTCTCTCGTCCGGTGCGCTGGAAGAGCGGAACAAGGGGGATGAGCAGTAGGAAGATCCCCGCCGGCGCCGTTGCGGCGGCGCAACCACCTCCCCCCCCACCGGAGGCGGGAACGAGTCCCACGGCCTTTGGCTCCGTTCCCTTCGCATTCGTCACGAAGGAGGTGTCGGTGGTTCGGGCCGGGCGGAGAACATTCCCCGCAATGACGGAAAGGGAGGACGCAGCGGTGGAAAGGGCGGTGCTGCCGCTCTGCATCCAGAGCGGCGTGTCAACTGCATTGAGGAGGACATTGCGCACCTGCCAGTTGGCGAGTTCGGCGCGGCGCGCCCACAGGGCCGCCGCCACGCCGGTGGTGATGGGAGAGGCGAAGGATGTCCCGTTCACGGTCTTGTAGCCGCTGCCGCTCTTGTCGGTAGTCGTGATGGCCGTTCCGGGAGCGGCCACTTCGACTGCGTAGGCGCTGTGGTTGGAGAAGGATGCCAGCAATCCCGCCGTATCCGTGGCGGCAACGGCAAGGGCGTTTCTCGCGGAGGCTCTTGCCGGATAGACGTACTTGCGGTCCAGATCGGCGGCCTCGTTCCCGGCAGCGGAGAAGAAAAGCATCCCCACCTCGTCGCACCGAAGGAAGAGTTCCTCGAAGAAGCTTTGCAATGCGCTGTCGGGACTGTCGGAGGGATCCGTGGAATAACTGAAGTTCAGGAAAATCTTTTTCCCCGGCAGCGTGTTGTTGGCGAGCCCCACGAGGTAATCTACTGCGGCGGTGAGGTCGCTCACCTTGGCGCTGCCGTTTTTGTCGGCGACTTTCACGGGGAGGAGCGGCGCGGAGGGGATGATGCCCGTCGCCGATCCCGCGAGCGTGCCCGTCACGTTCGTGCCGTGGCCGTGTTCATCGGTGAGAGCCGACCTGCTTCCCGCGGTGCGCGTGATCGCGTTGTAGGCAAGGTCCCACCGGATCGGGGCCCCGGAAAAGTCCGGGTGGTCATTGAGACCCGAATCGAGGACCGCCACGAGAACGGTATTCCACTGCGCTGCGGTGATTCCGGAGGTAAGCCCCGCGTTTTGTGCCCATGCGACGTGCCAGGGTGTGTCCAGCGCCGGGTCGAAGGTCATCCCGGATTCTTCGGGCGTGGCGTGAAAGAGAATGTCCGCCCGAACGAGAAGGAGTGTCCCCGATTTCCGGACGAGGGCGGCATCCTTGTCATCCAGATCGATCAAGGAAGCGCCGATGTTGGAGAACTCCTCCGATGGGGTGGACGAGATGCCCAACGAGGCGAGTCTTTCAGAGGCCTGAAAAGAGGACGTGCTTGCCTGGGCCGTGTCGTTCTCTTCTCCTCTCGGGGCGAGGAGAATGTAGGGGGCACCCGGGGATGCGGCAGGAAACAGCGTCGTGAGCAGGAACGACGCAAGAAGGAGCGCGGAGAGCGACAGCAAAGAGCGTCGAACGGGTGCTGTGTACATGGATATCAGATCCTTTCCGTGAAAGAATTCGTAAACGGATGTTCCTGTTCATCCGCGTTGGAGGGGTTCCTTTTCAGGAGTCCGCTTCCCGTCCGCCCCAGAGCAGCTCCGGAGAGAGCTCGGGTTTCGGATCCCGTAGAAGAAGCTCGTCCAGAATATCCCGAGGGGCTGCGTTCTCGTGGAGAATGCGGAACACGCCCTCGACGATGGGAAGTTCTACCCCGAAGGCGTCGGCGTGTTCCCGAAGTGCCTGGGCCGTGTAATATCCTTCGGCCACCTGGCCCAGCCGAAGAAGTGCCTCTTCCGGGGGCATCCCCTCGCCGACGGAGAAGCCCAGGCGGAAATTTCTCGAGTGGCGGCTGTAGCAGGTGGTCATGAGGTCGCCGACACCGGCGAGTCCCGTGAGGGTGAGCGGGTTCGCGCCCAGACGGGCTCCAAGACGGAGAATTTCCGCGAGTCCCCGCGTGGCGAGCGCGGCCACGGCGTTGTCTCCCAATCCCATACCCTGGGTTATGCCTGCGGCGATGGCCACGACGTTTTTCACGGCACCACCGATCTCCACACCCGTCACGTCCTCGTTCGTGTAGACACGGAAGGTATTTCCCGTGAGGAGGACCTGCCATTCGAATGCCTCCTCGAAAAGTGCCGAAGCGACGACCACCGCGGTAGGAAGTCCCTGAACCACTTCCTCCGCGTGACACGGACCGGAGAGCACGCTGTACACGGCCATGGGAAGCGTCTCGTGACAGACCTGGCTCATGGCCTTTCCTGTGGTGATTTCGAAGCCTTTTGCGAGATTGCAGGCCCGGACGTTTCGCGGGGCGAGCGGTCGGAGCTTGCCCGCCAGTTCCCGAAACGATTGGGCAGGGACGGCGAAAACCCATCTTTCGGCGAAGATCGCCGCCTCGGCGAGATTGCCTGTCGGAAGCAGATTCGGACTGAGCGGAATGTCCTTGAGATAGTCGGGATTTCTCCCTGACGTCGCGATGGCTCTGGCTTGTTGGGGACGTCGGCACCACAGACAGACGTTATGCCCACGGGACGAGGCGAGATGGGCGAAAGCGGTTCCCCAGCTTCCCGCTCCGAATACGGACAGATTTGCCATGAACGTTTTCCTCCTTTATCGGATTCGGTGACGTCGTGTTCTTCGTGGAAGAAGCGTTGTCGCCGAAACAAGATCATTATACCAGCAGGGGAGAGATACAGAGCCGGAAGTTCTTTCCCTCGTTTGTTGCGGTCGGTGCCATTGCGTGTTGTCGAGAGGTGCGTTTCCTGGGTAAACGTTCTATAATCCAGAGGACAAAACGGCGCTTTTTCGCCCGCTCCAGGGAAAAATGCAGAGGGAGCCGCCGAAGGCCTCGCGGACGAACGGAAAGGGGGAGCACCTGTGAATGAACAGAGATTCACCACGAGAGAGCTTGTGTTGCTGGCTCTTTTCGTGAGTCTCAACATTGTTTTGGCTCGCGTCGCCAGCATCCGTATCGCCATCGGGCCGGTCGAGGGAATCCGTCTCGGTTTCGGCACGTTTCCCGTATTTTTTGCGGGCGTCAGCATGGGCCCCCTTGCGGGGGCGATTGTAGGGGCTCTCGGAGACCTTCTGGGGTACTGGGTCAATCCCATGGGACCGTACATGCCCCATTTCACCGTTGCCGCCGCACTCTCCGGAGTTCTTCCCGCCGTCGTCTTCAGGATGACCGTCGGGCGCTGCTTCTGGAGGCTGTTTCTGGCGGCGGCCTCCGGGCAGATTCTCGTTTCGACGTTCCTGGTTCCCTGGTTCCTGCAAAACCTTTTCGGTCTTCCCTTCGCGGCGCTTCTCCCGGGACGTGTGATTGCGGCGATGATCCATATCCCGGTGTATGCCGCAGGAGCGGATATTCTTCTGCGAAGAGTTCGACTCTTTCCGGCCGCACGCTGCGGTTAGACGAACAGACCAGACAGGGAGGAATAGGGAATGTCCATGCGGGAGCATGCGGCCGTCGCCGCGATTCTTGGAAGACGCAGCATTCGGAAATACACTTCTCAGCCGGTGGAGCGGGAAAAGATCGACCTGCTGCTGGAGTGCGCCTGTGCGGCCCCGACGGCGGCAGGAAGCAGACCATGGCATTTCGTGGTGGTGGATGATCGGGCGAAACTCGATGCGCTTGCGGGAGCACATCCTTACGGGAAGATGCTTTTTCGTGCGCCCCTCGCAGTCGTGGTTTGCGGCGATCCCGACAAGAACGAATTTGCACGGGTCTATTGGGAGGAAGATTGTTCCGCCGCCATGGAAAATATCCTTGTGGCGGCCCGAGCTCTCGATCTGGGGAGCGTCTGGCTCGGCGTCCACCATTCTCCCGAGCGAGAACAGGCGCTTCGGCTGATCCTCGGTATTCCCGGAGCGGTTTCCGTTCTCGGTGTCGCCGTCCTCGGCTATCCCGACGAAGTGAAGGAGCCCCACGAAGGAATAGACGAGGGCGTGGTGCACCGGAACGGCTGGTAACTCCCGAGAGAGGAACGACAAACATACGTGGTATAATGAGATGCTGATCCAAGCGTGAAAAGCGACGGATTTCCGTCGTTTTTCTCTTTTTGTACGTTCGATGCGACGGAAAACGAGAGGTGAAGGTCCTTCCTTCGCCGAAAATCGGTTGTCGTCGTTCCGTGCGGAAAAACCACGGTGAGGAAACGAGGAGGAACGTTCATGTCGGAACTGTTGGGTGGCCGATTGGATTTCGGCACGGTGGTTCCCCTGCCTCTGGAAGAGGAGATCAAGCACAGCTACCTCGATTACGCCATGAG
>NZ_JARKPW010000114.1:0-3492 GCF_029975095.1 Aminiphilus sp. | reverse complement strand
CGTGTGCGGACCGGTGGATGAAAGCAAGAACGTCAAGAAAAGGGGCGGTGGGCGACCACCGCCACTCGGATCTTTTGTGCAGGGATGTACGGGGAGGAAGCGCATGCGGGAACTTTCCAGGGGATCGGCGCTCACGGCACTGCGCGTAGAGGACATGAACAGCCGCGGTGAGGGCATCGCCCGTCTCGACGGCGGCTTCGTGCTGTTTCTTCCCGGGGCGCTTCCCGGGGAGACCGTCCACGTCCGGATCACAGAGGTGAAAAAACAGTACGCCGTCGGAGACGTGACCGGCTTCGACGAGGCGCACCCCTCCCGGGTGACGCCCCGCTGCCCCTGGTTTGCCCGTTGCGGAGGATGCCAGTTGCAGCACGCCTCGGAGCCGCTCCAGCTCGAACTCAAGCGGAACCTTGCCCTCCAGGCGATGCGCCGTATCGGCCACCTCGCCCCTGAGGAGGACGTTACGGAATGTCGCAAAAGCCCCCTTGCCCTGCACTACCGGAACAAGGCCGCCTTTCCCGTCGTCCGGGGGAGGGGAGCCCTCCGCACCGGCTTCTACCGCCGCGGCTCCCACGAGGTGGTCCCCGTGGACCGGTGTCCCGTTCTCGACGAGACCCTGGAAACCCTCTACGGAACCCTCCGGGACCTTCTGCCGCAAGCTCCCTTCGATGGTTACGACGAAAAGACCCACCGGGGACATCTGCGCCACCTCGTGCTGCGCCGGGGCACCCGGTCGGGGTGCCTCGCCGCGATCCTCGTGTGCCGCACCCGTCCCGATGCGCGGCAGGATGCGTGGATCCGCCGGGTTCTCACTCCCGCCCTCCGGGCACTGGACGAAGAGGCTCGGGTGGCCGTGCACGTCAACGACCGGCGGGGAAACGTCATCTGGGGCGGCGACACCCTTTCCTACGCGGGAGGCGAGCGCTTCACCGAGGGGCTCGGCGACCGCCTCTTCTCCTTCGACCTCACCTCCTTCTCCCAGGTGAACACCCTCCAGGCGGAACAGCTCTACGCCCACGTGACCGAAGAAGTGCAGGCCCTGGAGGGACGGCGGATCCTGGAGCTGTACGCCGGAGCGGGGACCTTGACGGCCTTTCTCGCCGACCGGGCCGAGACCGTGACCGCCGTGGAGGAGTGGACGCGCTCCGTGGAGAACGGCCGAGAAAACATGCGCGCCCTCGGACTGGACAACGTCCTTTTTACGGCGGCCGACGCCGGGGCCTTCCTGCAGGACGCCCTTCCCGGCGGCTTCGACACCGTCGTGCTGGATCCACCCCGGGGCGGCTGCGACGAAGAGGTCGTCCGGAACCTGCTCCGCCTTGCCCCCCGGAATCTCGTCTACGTCTCCTGCAAGCCCGCCACACTCTTCCGGGATCTGGCCCTCCTCACCCGAGGAGGCTACCGCTTCCTGCGGCTCCGCCTCTTCGACATGTTCCCCCAGACCGCCCACGTGGAGTGCGTCGCCACCCTCCGGCGCCCCTAGCACCGCGAAAGCGCCGACGTTTTCCGTCCGGCGCACGGAGGCGCCTTGGTGTGCCCGTTCCGGTGGTGTGCCGCTCCTCCGCCGGGAGGCTCTCTGTCCGCGTCCGAGTTGCGCCTCCGGAAGGCTCTCCTCCTCTGTTATGATTTCCCCTTCTCTGCTCTGTCGTCCCGTGTCCCTTGTGCGCCGAGGCGCGTTTTTCAGGCCTTGGATTGTCAGTTCAACTGCAACGGAGATGAAGTCGGCTCCCGCGTGGAGTCGCTTCCTGGTACACGATGGTTGCGAAACGCCGTTCCGATGTTGCCAGATTCGTCATTTCCGGTGATCCGATTATGCTCTCAAGAGTGTGCAAAAAGTGATTGCGGAGGGGGGATTCAAAGAAAGAAGGTCATGGTGTAGGGTGTCTGCAGCGCACAAACAACCCGAGCCCTTAGGAGGCGATACACCATGACCGGAAAGAAGCATAGCAGTCGTTTCGCTGGAATGAAAGCCCTTTTCGGGAACGAAACGGACGCCCTGAAGACCCTGATGAAGGAAGTGCTGCAAGAAATCCTTGACGGGGAAATGACGGAACTCCTTGGAGCCGAACGACATGAGCGCAACACAGAACGTACGGGTTATCGGTCAGGCTACTATACCCGAAGTCTGGTCACGCGAATCGGCAAGCTGGAACTGCGGATTCCCAGAGACCGGAACGGAGAATTCTCCACGGCATTGTTCGAGCGTTATCAGCGCAGTGAGAAGGCATTGGTGGCGGCTCTGGCGGAAATGTATGTGCAGGGCGTGTCCACGCGCAAAGTGACGGCGATCACCGAGGAATTGTGCGGACATCGTTTTTCCGCGAGCAGCATCAGCGCCATCAACAAAGGTCTCGATGAAGCCCTGTCTCGTTTTGCGAACCGTCCCCTTGACGAAGAGTACCCGTATCTGATTCTGGACGCCCGCTACGAGAAAGTTCGCGAGAACGGAGTCATCCGTTCCCAGGCGGTACAGATCGCCATCGGAATCAACCGGGAGGGGCAGCGGCAGATCTTGGCGGTGGAATTGGCTCCCCGTGAAACGGCAAGCAGTTGGAAAGAGTTTCTTCTCGGTCTCAAGCGACGGGGTTTGCGCGGTGTGGAATTCGTAGTATCCGACGACCACGCAGGACTTCGTTCGGCCATCGGAGAGACCCTGCTCGAAGCATCTTGGCAGCGTTGCTACGTCCATTTCCTGCGGAATGCTCTGGATCATCTGCCCCGTAAGGCCGATGACGACTGCCTCCAGGAACTCCGCTGGATCTACGACCGCCGGGACATTATGGAGGCCCACCGGGATCTGACGTCCTGGATCACCAAATGGCAGAGGAAATATCCGAAGCTTGTCGACTGGGTTGAGGAGAACATAGAGGAGACGCTGACCTTCTACCGGCTTCCCAGAGCACATCACAAGCATCTGAAGTCAACCAACATGCTGGAACGGCTTAACGAAGAGATCAAAAGAAGGACCCGTGTCGTCCGTATCTTCCCGAACACCGACGCATGTCAGCGCCTGATACGGGCACTGTGCGTCGAAACCCACGAGGCATGGCTGGAGTCCAGTCGCTACCTCAACATGGACCTGTTGATCGAACACAAAAAGGCACTCCTGGAAAAGTGTGGCTAATCGCTGCAAACGGCCGCCAAACACCATGAAATCCTTTTTGCACAACTTGACGCACACAACTCGCGGCGAGGCAGAGACGACGCCGGATACGGATTTGTCCCGGCTACTCTTTCAGCGCTTTTTCCGGATTGTCTCCGGAAGAGATGATCTGGATGTTTGCGTCGAGCCTCCTAGAATAAAGTTGTCACAACTGGGAGCAGAAATAGCCCGAAAAGTTGTGATGATAATAGGGGCATGCAGGTTGAGAGTCGCCGAGTGTAGCCTTGGGATGCGAATCTCGTCAAGGAGTCTGGCGCCTCACCTCTTGCGGCGTAGCACGAATGAGCTGGATGTTGCGGCCGCTTGCGGTCTTCTGCGTCTGTCCAAGGAGG
>NZ_JARKPW010000106.1:0-6781 GCF_029975095.1 Aminiphilus sp. | reverse complement strand
CGGGCCCGCCCCTTCGGCTTCCCGATGGGGCTTGCCCGTCTCTTGCAGGAGTTACAGAACGCCGTTGCGTTCGAGGCGGAAGAGTGTCGCCTCTCGGTGGTCTCTGCCGAAATAGAACCGCGAGCAGTCTATTTCAGGCGTCTCCCGGGCGAGGCGGACCATGTCCTTCAGCAGAAGGGCGTGTTGTTGCAGCATCCCGGCCTCGGCCACAGAGAGCCGGGCGACGAGACCTCCGAGGTGCAGGGCGAAAAGCCCGTCCTCCGCAAGGGGAACTCCCGGGAAGGCAAGCGTCTCCGTGAACAGGACGGAGGCCTCGTCCGATTTCCAGAGGGTCTGCCGCCCCTCGCTTCCGGAGACGACCGTGACCGGAAGGAACATGTGTCCGATCAGGTAGGAGGCGGAGTCCCGCATCGCGAGCGGGTCGAAGGATTGAATCGAACGCTCCCAATGATAGTGTCCTCCGAAATAGCGCAGGACATCGGAAAAGACGATGTCGCTCGCGAAGGGAATGTCTCTCCCGTCGGCGAGGAACCGCAGGAAAAGATGCAGGGGAGTTGGAACCGGATTTCGGTCGGCGATGGAGAGAAAAACGTCGTAGTCCAGGGGATCCGCGTCCAACGACAGAAATGCGTCGACGAGGGCGCGCTCATGCTCCTCCCCGACGGGGCACGGGCAGGTCAGCATCGTGTAGAGCAGTGTTTGCAGCGCTTTTCTTTCGATCAGCATGGATTCGCATCTCCTTTTTCGGACACGTATTCGGGGGCACTCATGAGAACAGCGGCACGACCGCAGAATATCCTCTGCCGCCGGAGGAGAAGGATATCTTCCGGACATCGGCGCCGTACAGTCGTCGGAGGTTTTCGTCCACGAGGACATCCTCGCAGGCGCCGAAGAGGTGCTCCTCGGGAGAGAACAGAAGCAGCGCCCTGTCGGAGATCACATTCGCATGATGGGGTACGTGTGTGCTCATGATCACCGTCATGCCCTCGTCCCGTAGAGACTGCAGCGTGCGCAGCATGGTGTTCTGGTTCCTGAAATCCAGGGCGGACGCCGGCTCGTCGAGGACCAGGCAGCGGCATTCCGACGCCAGGGCACGGGCGATGAGGACCATCTGGCGCTCGCCTCCGCTCAGGGTGCGGAAAGGGCGCTCGGCGAGCGTCTCCAGCCCCAGGCGTTCGAGGCAGGCTCGACAGGCGGAGAAATCATGTTTCCCGGGGGAGCTGAACAGGCCGATATGACGGCTCCGTCCCATCACCACCATATCGAGAACGGTGTACCCGAAGGAGACCGCCGCGATCTGGGGCACGTATCCGACGCTTCCGCCCCGCAGCATGCTGCCCTCGGAGAGCGGGAGCACACCCTGGATCGTTTTCAGAAGCGTCGTCTTCCCCTTGCCGTTCGGCCCCAGGATGGAGAGGATCTCCCCTTCGCCGACGGAGAGGGAGAGGTTGCGGAATATCCAGTTTTCTCGGCTGTACCGGAATCCTCCTTTTTCCATGGTGATCACATCCATGCACCTCCTTTTCTCTGGCGTTTCTTGAGCAGGAACGCGAAAAGCGGGGCTCCCGCGAGCGCCGTCAATATCCCGATCGGAATCTCCGCCGCGGTCAGGCTTCTGGCGATGTCGTCCATCAGGATGAGATACGACGCGCCGAGAAGCGCCGACACGGGAAGCAGCTTCCTGTGGTCGGACCCCACCAGCATGCGCGCCATATGCGGGACGACAAGCCCCACCCATCCCACGATCCCTGCCAGTGCCACGGTTGCCGCAGTGATCAGCGTCGTGCAGGCGAGGACAAGCCACCTGTTGCGGTGGACGTTCATGCCGAGGGACTCCGCCTCCTCCTGCCCCAACGAGAGGACGTTGATCCTGAACCTGATCAGGTGCAGCAGCGTTCCCGCACAGCAGATCACCGGAGCGGCGAAGAGCAGCCTTTCCCACGACGACGACGCAAAACTGCCCATGAGCCACATGACGATTGCGGGGAGCTTGTTGTAGGGATCGGCCACATACTGGCCGAGAGAGGTGAGCGCCGTGAAGAACGCGCTGATGACCACGCCGCCGAGCACGAGCGAGAGAAGAGATTCCTCCCGTTCGCCCGAGCCGAGGCTCCAGACGGCGACCATCGCCAGAAGGCCGAAGACAAAGGCGAGGGGAATCACCGCGAAAAGGCCGTCGAAGAACAGAATCGCCACCGCGCCGCCGAACCCCGCCCCGGAGGAAACGCCGATGATCTGCGGTCCTACCAGGGGATTGCGGAAGACGCCCTGAAGAGCCGCTCCGGCGAGTGCCAGTCCTCCTCCGGCGAGCAGGGAACCCAGAACGCGGGGAAGGCGGATGAGAAGGACCACAGAGGTTTCCTGGGGAGTCCAGGAAGCCTCTGTGGGAAAAAGCACCGAGAGCAGGATTCGGGCAACACGCTCCACGGGAACGGGAAAACGCCCGATCGCCAGAGAGAACAGGGCGACTGCCGCCGTCAGGGCAAGAAGCACTCCTGCAAGAAGGGGGAAGGGAACGGCGCGGTGTCGTTCGGTCACGATGCCCTACTGTGCCCTTCCGAAGAGAGCTTCGTAGTGCGCGCTTCCCCGGTTTCTCTCCATTCCGAGAATATGCTCGTACTGCGCCCGGGAGAGGGTTTTTCCGTAGAGGAGGGTGTAGGCTTTTTCCATTTCTCCGGGAAGGTCGAACCTGTCCCGCCCGGGATGGAGAACGGAGGACATCCACATCCACATGAGGGGCGTCTCCTGATTGGGGGGATCCCAGCGGTAACCTCCGAGGGGGAGCTTGTAGACGCGGCGGTTCTTTACCGCGGAGACTCCCTTGAGCCGCTCGTCGGCGTAGACATGCTCGGGGGTGAGATCCCGCTCGAAACCGTTGAGCAGAATGACCTCCGGATCCCACAGCAGAATCTGTTCCTCGTTCACGGCGGCGAATCCGTCGATCTCTTCCGCGGCGACGTTTTTGCCTCCCGAGAGGACGATCGAGACGTCGTTGTGCGTGTTCTTTCCGGCGACCTGATAGTTGGCGAGAAAACGGAGGAAATAAAGCGTCCGTGGTTTTTCGGAATCGGGGATGGCCTCGCTTCTCCGGGTGAGCTGTTCGCGGGTCTTCCTGTGCCAGTCGAGAATCGTGGCAGCCTTCTCCTGCTTTCCGAGGATGGCGCCGAACGTCTCGATCCATCCCTCAAGGTATTCCTGGGTGCCGTACTTGAAGAGCGCGATCTTCATCCCCGCATCCAGCAGGGGGATGTAGAGATTGTCGCCGAAGTTCCCCCACTGGAAGACGATGTCCGGTGCGAGGCTCATGAGCGACTCCACGTTGGGCTGGAACCCCTCTCCCTGGACGATATCGCTGCGGATCCGCAGCGCCTCGGGGAAGAATTCGGAAAGGATTTCCCCCTCGATGGCCGTCTTCGAGAGCGGATTCATTCCCACCAGCCGTTCCGAAGAGCCGTCGATGGCGAGCACCATGCTGGCGGCCGGAATGGGAATGGTGACGATGCGCTTGACCGGGCCTTCGATCACGACCTCTCTTCCGGCCTGGTCCGTGACGACCGTTTGCGCCCCATCTCCGGGCGACATGAGAAAGCACACGAGGAACAGGGCGCATAGTCCCGTTCCGACAACCCGAAGCCTGTTTCCCAACATCCTGTGCATGAAACGATCTCCTCTCTTTCTGGCACATCTCACCGACACATGACGCTTTCCGGCAGATATTCCGACGGCGGCGCGAGTGTTAGAATCATCTAACACTCGCGCAACATAACAAAACCCCCGCGTCTTGTCAAATCCTTTTTTTCACTCGTGTGGCTGGACAGTGATAGTGTCACCCCTGGGCGGGACGATGAACATGTCATCCATGACGAACAGGGGCGACGAAGGCGTGCGGCCTTTCCGGTGTCCCTGTAGAATGAGGTGAGGCGTCGTCGTGCGTGGCCTCTTTGCCGCCTGTCGGGAGGCGGGAGGCGCGCAGGTCGGGGGGGACACACGGAAAAGAGACCGTCTTCCGCCGAACGGGGCAAAGCTATCGTATGGGGGGAATGGCTCCATGTCCGGGGAAAAGATCCGGAAAAGCGCCGGGTATGCGGAGTTCAAGCCGGTGTGCACCGTCAAGGCCTCGGAGGCGATTTACGAACAGATCCGGCGCAGCATTCTCGACGGCCGGTTCAAGGTGGGGGACAAGCTCCCCTCGGAGCGGACCCTCATCACCCAGTTCAAACGCAGCCGCCCCACCGTGCGGGAGGCGCTGCGCATGCTCGAACAGAGCGGCCTGGTCCGGATCGTTCCCGGTGGCGGCACCACGGTGCAGCACTTCGCCGCGTCGAACATCGAGGAGCCCTTGGAGACGATGCTCCATCTGGAGCGGATCTCCGCGAAGGAGATCTACGAGTTTCGCATCGTCCTCGAACAGGCCATGCTCGCCTGGTGTGTGGAGCGCCGCACCGGCGAGGACCTCCGCGCCTTTCGGGAGATCGTCGCCGCCGCGGAGGGCTGTCTGGGGCACTGGGAGACGTTTCTTCTCCAGGATCTGGCGTTCCATCGGCGCATCGCCGAAGCGGGGCGCAACGGCCTTGTGGCCGTGGTCTACCGGGTGCTGTACCGCATTCTCTCCCAGAGTATGGGGGAGCGCTTTCAAAGCCTCGACGCGGAGGAATCGCTCCTGCATCAGCGGGAGATCCTCGAGTGTCACCGGAACCTGACCTGTTACATCGAGGCGCGGAACCTGGAGGCCGCCCGCGGTTGCCTCGAAAGGCACCTGGACAGGTATCGGACGCTCTTCTGCTGACGCGCCCCCGGTTTCCGCCGGGGGTCAGGCCTCCCGCTCGGCCCGTCTGCCGCCGAAGGCGTGGATGGTTCTCGTGCCTGCGGTGCAGCATCCCCCGTGAGCCACGCCGGAGGGGATAAACAGCTCGTCGCCGGGATCGAGCGTCACCGTCCTTCCCGCCATGGTCACGGTGTAGCGCCCGTGCACGCAGACGAGATATTCGTCGTAGTCGTGGACGTGCTCGTCGGAGGTCCTGTCCGCGAAGGACGTCCAGAAGGCCATCTGCGAGCCGTCGGCCCCGCCCGCGACATAGCCCTCGATGTCCTTCGTGTACTGCGAACTCCGCCGGATGCGGTTCGCCGGATTTCTCATGAACGCAGGAAACTCTTCCACAGCGATCACCCTCGTTCCGAAAAGAATGCGATGCTTTCCCTCCGCCGGATACGGCGGCACATCCGGCATTTTGACGGATGCGCTTCTTCCTGTTATGCTACCGCAGGAACAGGGCGACGGAAAGGGAGAAACCTCTTTTTGTCGTTATAGACAGGTTCGCGGAGGGCAGGAAGCCGGTGTGAAGCCGGCACAGCCCCGCTACGGTAAGGATGACGATGCACGGACGACGCCACGGAACGAACCGTTCTGGAAGGCCCGTGCGGAGGATGACTCCGAGTCCGGACACTGCCCCGCGTCGCAAGACTCCTTCCTCGAGGGCGGAAGGTGTCCTTTTCGTTTTCCTCATTCCGGAAAAGGGCACTTCCCAGGAGAAACGGGGTTTCGGACGCGGCGCGTGGGCGAAGGCGCGACGGAAATTCCACTCCGGGGGAGGTGATGTCCGTCTCGAAAGTCCCTCATGGGTGACACTCTTCAAGGAGGAAGGCATCTCCTTGTCCGGCTCCCGAAAGGGGCGGCTCGGCAGGGAAGGCTTTGGAGGGAACCCGAAAGGAGCCGCCGGGAGGCGATGTCTTTTTCGGGTCCGGGAGAAATACGGAAAGGAGACGTGCAGCATGCAGCGGAACAAGGAGCGTTTCTTCCGCATGTCGCGGATCTTCACAGTGATGCTTGTAGTGTTTCTGGCGTTCGGATCGGCCGTCGCGGGGGCCGTGGAGAAGGCGGTCTACGCCACCACGGACTACACGTCGGGGGTTCTTGGAGTGGCCTCGGGGGATTCCGCCGTGAAGGTGGGCTCCGCCGGAGGGGATCCAGCGCTCTTTTCCTTCCAGAAAGACGGGGCCTGGAAGGTGCTCCACCGGGAGACGAACAACTACGGGGCCGCCCTGGACACCTTCACCGTCTACAATCCCGAGAACTGGGGAACCCCGGAGGTGAACAGGACGCTGGGGCACAACATCGCCGGGGCGGCCACCTGGGGAACGTGGCTCTTTCTGGCGAACTACTACAACGACGGCACGGCCTCGTATCTCACCAAGCACGACATGACGAACAACTACGCGCAGGTCGCCTCGGTCAACTTTGACGACGGCGTTGCCGCCAACCTCAGCGAATACGTGAAAAGCGTCCTCGTGGTGAATGATGCGCTCTTCGTCCTCATCGAGCGACGGGATGCCTCCTGGCCTCCCGTGCACGCCGCAGGTTCGCTGGTGAAGCTCGATCCCGCCTCCCTGGAGGAGATCGGCCGGGTTGCGGTGGGCAAGAATCCTTCCGCCATGGCCTATGCACCCACCTTGGGCAAGATCCTCGTCACGTCCTTCGGCGGCGCGAAGAACGCCTCCGGGACCACCGCCATCGAGGCGGTCTCGGTGTCCACCCTCGAAAAGAGCACCTTCGCCACCGCGGCGGATCTTCCGGCGAGCGCCGCCGCCTATGCCTTCGACTTCATCGGCGTCACCGCCTCGGGCATTCTTTATGTGACGGCCTATTACAACGACGCGGTGAACTGGCCCGATCCGAACCCCTGCAAGGTCTTCTCCTCCCCCGTGGGAGCGCTTGCCTTCACCCAGCGCGCCTCTCTGCCGGGATGGGTCGGCTGGGCCGCGGCGGATCCGGAGCAGAACCTCT